>CAYOAY010000008.1:0-27506 GCA_964402155.1 uncultured Muribaculaceae bacterium
TTTCATAATTTAATCACAAAATGATAAAAAAATATGTAAAAAACCGAAACTTAAACAATTTATATATTGAATATATTATATTTTTTATGGTATAATTTACTTGTTTTCACACAGGGGATTAGTTAAATGGTATAATAATGGTCTCCAAAACCACTGTTGGGAGTTCGATTCTCTCATCCCCTGCCATTAAAAATTAATCGAACTAATGCGTTCGTTAAGATGAACTTGATGCTAAAGTATCAAGTTTTTTTGTTAAAAACAATAAAATGTTAGAAAATAATTTAGGTATTTCAAAAAAAGTAGAAATTTCTAAGAGTTTTAATATAAATAAAATTATTACATTTAAACCCAGAATATTTAATAGATTATCAAAAAATTAACGCAAAATTATAAATCAGCTAAATTATAATATTAGCTTTTTTTACAAAATTCATTTATATACGTAAACTTTTTTATGACACTGATAAAAAGTTTGAAGATATCTTAAGTTTTATGTTATAATTTTTTTAGAATAGACGTAATTAAAAAGATAAAATTACTTTAAACTTTTTATTATTCAATATTATAAAATTAATATTTAGTATATTTAAAAAATACTTGGAGGTGAAATAAGAAAATTACTAAAATATGAAAAAAAAGAATAATAAATATTAGTTTTTATCAAAAAAATTTAATTATTAATCGACTATTCATTTAAAAAAATTACAAAAAGAAAGAGGTATTAAAATGGGATTTATTAAAGCATTTTCAGGAGCCATAAGTGGCACATTTGCTGATCAATGGAAAGATTTTTATATGCCTAAAGCAAACGTTGCTGCTACAGCCGGATTATTTCATGCTGTAACACAAGGAATAAATGCTAATCACGGTGAAAACTATAAAGGATCAGAAAACATTATAACAAACGGTAGTAAATTTATAGTACCAGAGGGAACAGCATTGATAACTGTACAAGATGGAGCAGTCACTAATTTTATAGCTGAACCAGGAGGATATGAATTTAGATCTAATGATCCAAATGCAAGATCTTTATTTAGTGGTGATGGCATATTATCATCAACAATTGGACAATCATGGGAAAGGTTTAAATTTGGTGGACAGCCTGGATCACAACAACTAGCTTTTTACGTAAACTTAAAAACAATAACTGGAAATAGATTTGGAACTCAAACACCTATTTATTGGCAAGATGAATACTTAGCAACAAAAGCTGGCGGAAGTGCAAGAGGTACTTATTCATTACAAATTGTTGATCCAATTTTATTTTTCAAAAGTTTTGTACCAGATATGTATAAACAACCAAATGCACCAGTATTTGATTTTGCTGATATGGATAATTCAGCATGTGAACATTTATTTAATGATTTCTTAACTTGTCTAACAGGAGCTTTTAAAAGATTTTCTTTAAAGTCAAAAGAAAAAAACATGGACACTATAGAATATATTCAAAATGACTTAGATCACTTTGCAATCACAATGAATGAAGAGATTGAAAATACTTATCATTGGTCAACAAATTATGGTTTAAAAGTAATAAGTGTCAACCTACAAGCTAATTATGATGGTGAAACATTAGAAATACTTAAAGAAGCAAGAAAAGCAGACCAAGAAATTAGAAAAGCATCACGAATGGGACAAGCTTATAGTAACAATATGGCTGGTATGATGGCTGCTGCAAGTGGACAAGCTATGCAAGCAGCTGCTAATAATGATGCAGGTGCTATGATGGGCTTTATGGGAATGAACATGGCACAACAAAATGGAGCAAATTTAATGGGTGCTGTTAATAATATGCAACAACAAACCCAAACACCACAACAACCTATGCCTGCTCAAGCAGCTGAAGATCCAACAGCAAAATTATTAAAAATGAAAGAACTTCTTGATGCAGGTGCAATTTCTCAAGAAGAATATGATAAAGTTAAAGCAAAAGTATTAGGTTTATAAACAATGAATAATAATATTTTAGAACTAAAATGGGGTACAAAAACACCAGTACAGTATAATGATCCAACATATGGACAAATAGAACTAAAAATAAATGGTACTTGTAATTACATAAACAATAATTCTAATAAAAATATTGAACAAATAAATGCTTATTTATATGAAAATATCATCAATTGTATTAATAAGATAATTAGTGAAATACAAAATGAAAGTTATACAAATTTAACTGATATATTAAATAATAAACTAAGTAATTCATTAATACCATATACACAAGCACAAGGCATTATAGTTCAAAATATAAAAATAGTTTTTTTGGATTTAACAGCTTCAGCTAAACAAAAAATTATAGAAATAAATAAAAATAAAGTAAAAATTATAAAAACTGATAAAGATGCTAAAGATGGACAAAATAAATGCCCTAAATGTGGTGCAACTGATATATCAATTAATATTAACAATGGACACTTAAGATGTAATTATTGTAGGCATGAATTTGAACCTGAAAAAGTTGATGGATTTAATACAGATATAAATAATTTACATGGACAAGTAATAGGGTCAGGTGCAACTGATATTATTGCAAATACAAATGATATAATAACTTTTAAATGTAGCAGTTGTGGTGCAGAAGTTGTTATTGATACATCTGAATCTACACAAGCTAGATGTCACTGGTGTAGAAGTACCTTGTCTATAAATCAACAAATACCTAATGGCAGTATACCTGATGTAGTTTTACCATTTAAAATAAATAAAGAAACCGCTAAAGCAGAAATTGAAAGATTTGTAGGCAAAAGAAAGTTTTTTGCTCATCCAAAATTTAAAGAAGAATTTACTGCAAACAATATTATGGGAGTATATTTTCCATATATGCTAGTTGATATTAATGCGCATGCTAATCTTATAGGTCAAGGAGAACATGAAACAAGAAGATATACCAGTGGTTCAAAAGACAATAACAAAACATATTATGATGCTGATTTATATCATGTTGAAAGAGAATTTGATTTAGCTATTGAAGGTTTATCAGTTGAATCAAATTCAGATAAATTAAATAATAAAGCATCTAGTAAAACAAATAATATTATAAATTCTATTATGCCTTTTGATACAGAAAACTGTGTTAAGTGGAATGCAAATTACTTAAAAGGATATACATCTGAAAAAAGAGATATAAACATTGAACAATTAAGACCTATGGTAGATATCCAGTCAAAAGACATTGCAAGATTCTCGATTAATGAAACACTAAGAAAATATGATCGTGGTGTTGCCTGGTCAAATGAACAACTAGAAGTTAAAGGGCAGCAATGGAAATCCGCATATTTACCTGTATGGTTATATAGTTATCAACAAGAAAAAGGTGATAAAAAATTCCTACATTATGTTGCAGTAAATGCAAGAACTAAAGAAACAATGGGAAGTGTTCCAATTCATATGCCTAAATTATTATTAATATCATTTCTAGTTGAAATTTTAGGTTATATTGCAAAGTTATTTATTGATTTTGATTATAACTGGATTTTCCTTTTGTCAGGATTCGTTT
Organism: uncultured Muribaculaceae bacterium; assembly: GCA_964402155.1. Classification (GTDB taxonomy): domain Bacteria; phylum Bacillota_I; class Bacilli_A; order RF39; family UBA660; genus Aphodocola. Next base: position 3,500 of record CAYOAY010000008.1, read on the forward strand.
ACTTCTTTATAATGTATACTAGATATCGTAATTCTAATGCAAGACATAAATATGAAACGGAAACAAAAACTAATGTATCAAATTTAAGAAAAGTTGATAATTTTATTCAATCAAAAAAAGGGCTTACTAATTCAACTATGCTAGGTGCAAATAATACTAAAGTGGCTGGGCTTAATTCAGCAAATAAGACGCTTAATTCATTATATAGTTTAAATACTACTAATAACATTACTAGTTCAAATGAAAAAAATAATTTAATTAATAAATAGCTTTATTATATTTAAAAATAAATTTAAGATGATTATCAACTGGCATACGTATATAAAAAAAATGATGATTAATTTTATGAAGCTAATACAAAAGTGTTAGCTTTTTTCTTGACCCTTTTAATCCATAATATACCATAATTCTAATTTTGAATCTTCTAAATAAGTTGAGTTTAATACATTTTTTATAAAACCATTATTTCTTTTAATATAATAATTAATATTTAAAAACTAGATACTATAAAATATCTAGTTTTATTCTATACAACATCTATAGTAGAAAAAGTTATATTTTTATCTTTAGAATATAATTTGTAGGCTGCAAGTAACTCCTTCATTTCTTCATTTTTAGTTCCTTTAATTCTCTTTTTTTCAATTAATAACTTTTTAACTAATTCATCATAAGAATCAAACATAAGAGGAATTATATATCCTGCTGTAAAATAAATATCTTCTACATTAAATAATGAAGTATAAATATATTTATTTTCAATTTCAGTTGAAGCTGATAAACTAATATCAACAATTTTTATTTTTTTATTTGTTTTAGTATCATAAAGTAAAATAATACCGTCATTTGAAAACACTTTTTTAACTAAAAATAGTGAATTATAATTATAATTTTTTAATTCGTTTAATATTTCATAATATTTATTATTAATACTTATATTTTCTTTAATAACATCATGAATAATAGGTAATTCATCATCAATAGGTATAAAATGAACCATATGACAAAATAAAGATGTCATATCATGCATTTTTATATTATTAACATTAAGTAAATTTATATATCTTCTAATTAAATTACCATCTTTACTTGTTATATCCCCACATAAATTAAGTGCATCAATTGATTCTTTTCTTAAGTTTTTATACTTACTTACAATTTCTTTTTCACTAATTTTTTTGCCATGTTTTTTTGACTTTTCTATAGATTTTTTAACCCGATCTTTTTCTAACATTTCTATTAAAGAATTCCCTTTAAATATAACACAAGGCACATTAAATAATATTGATAATATTTCAGATATATCAGAAGATGAATCTATTTTTTTGGAATATATTCTTAAATAATCTCTTATTTTATTTTCTATTAATTTTGGTGAAAGTCCCTTATCTAAAACTTCTTTTGAATAATTAATAAATACATCCAAATAAGTATTTGGTATATTACACTTATTAAATATCTTTTCTATTTTATTTACATATTTATCATCAATATTAAATTTACTTTTTGATATACTTTCTACTTCTTCTTTTTCAAAGCATTTAAACTCTATATCATTTATCTCATTATCCAAAATATACTCTACATAATTGTAATAATCATTATATTCACATATATCACCATCTATAAAAATATAATGTCTTAAATAAAAACTATTTAATATATAATTTTTACATTCATAAAAATTCTTATAATCATCATAATAATGATTATACATATCAACTAACATATCAATATGAATTACACCATATAGTTTCATTAACCCTATAATTCTATTATTTATAATATCTCTTTTTTCTATTTTTTTATAATCAATATCTTTCACAGCTATTTTAATTGTCTCTTTTAATTCATCTGGCACATCAAACAAATCTTTTTCTGGCAATAAAAGAAACCTTGAAAATAAACCCCTATATAAATTATCAAATTCATATTTTTTTATTTTCTTATTACTTACCTTAGATAATAATTTTAATTCATCACAATTGCAATACTCTACAATTTTCTTTGGATTATTTATATAATATTCAATTATTTTCGCAATCATTTTACTTTTAGTTATTCTATCATAATTGCATTCTATATCAAAAACATTTAAGTATTCGTTATAAACAAAACTTTTATTAAATATTTTTGAAAATTCAATTAATTTCATACAGCACCTCTTTAAATATTAGTTTTAATAATACTAATATATCATTTATATAACTCAAAAACAATTATTTAACTATATTTTTATTATCTTTCCATCTAAATTACAAATATAGCAGTTAGGTAATAATTCTTTTATTTTTTTAAAACGTTTTCATCTTTTTCATACTTTCTTCCAACTAATATACCTTCTATAAAACAAGAAGGAATACCAAATATAATTGCACTTTCTCTATCTGTAAAGAAATCATCTTTATTTTTTCTATCTTGTAAAAACTTTTCATAATACCAATCATTTAAAAATGGTTTAACATCTTTATCATTAATATTAGAACTTAAAATATCTTCTTTTAATAATTCTTTTACATAACTATTATTTCCATTAAATATAATTCCTATTTGTACATTTTCTTGTTGATAACTAGGCATAAATCTAGCTTCTTTTGTCTGCTCCATAGTCCAAATAAAGTAATCATTTCTAGTTACAAGATTCATAATATTAGACATTTTACTATATGGAATCACAGATGTTTCTTTTTTATTTTCACCTTTAAACATAATAGTTGCACCACTATAAAAATCTATATAATTTTTTAGCAAATAGTTTTTTTGTAAATTCCAAACACCTACCGTTAGTGGATATTTAGAACTTCTACCTTCAACAATTAAATCACATATTAATCCTTCTTTAGCTATCTTTTCTAATCCTTCAATGTTTTTGTAAGTTCCATGAAGAAGAGTACCTTTTCTAACCTAACTAAATCGCCTACTTTATAATTACTTGTTTTAGTTTTATAATTATTTATAGCATCATAATATCTTTCAATTTGTTTTAACAAAAGTTTTCTTGCATTACTATCTATCTTTTCATTTACTAAATTAATATATTCTTTCTTATTCAAATTACACCTCATAATTCACTTTAATATTTTTAATATCTATTAGTTTGCTATCTTCAAATTCTAATTTAAATAATTCTGGTGCAAAAAACTTACCATTAAAAAATTCTTTGTTATTAAAAATTAATTTTCTAGCCCATTTTTCTTTATTACTAAGTTTAACCTCACACCATATCATAAAAAGAAATAACATTGCAGTTCCATGTGATACTATAGCAACTTTCTTACCTTCATACTCATCTAAAACATTATTTAAAGCATTTAACATTCTTTCTGTTACTTCTTTTCTTGACTCTCCATTTGACATTTTATAATTTTCGTCTTCTAACTGTTTGCCTTCAAAGTTTTCAGGTAATTCATCCCATGAATTAATGCCAAATTTTCTTTCTCCAAAATCATCTATAATAATTAAATCTTTATTATTTTGATTTGCTACATATTTTGCTGTTGACATGGTTCTTACATAATTACTTGATATTACTATATCAACATTTTTTAACTCATCTATCTTACTTAATATTTTAGCTCTTCTATCTCCTTCAGGAGATAAAATTTGTTTTTCATTTTGTAATTGTAAGTTATCATTACTCAAAGTATTTTCCACTTTCATAGGTTCGGAGTGTCTTGATATATAAATTATTGTTTTCATAACTTTTTGCCTTTCATATTATCAAATAAATTAATACCTAGTTCTTTTTCTAATTGTTTAGTTATTTCAGGCCTAGTACTAAGTTGTTTGTCAGCGATATTTCCTAGAAACTCTAACATATTTGCTTCTAAGGTTTCTAAGTATTGTAAATCTATATTACCGCCATATTTTCTTTGCTTACATAACCTATATATATTATTCATAGCATTAGCAAATTCTATAAATTTACCAGATGATATATTATTAAATTTTTCTTCGAAGCTTAAATCATTATTTAAATATTGACTAGCTAATTTATCCTCTCCTACCAATATTTTACATATTCTCATAAAAGTTTTTATGGAAAACATATAGTCTTCTTCTTCAGATAACCTTATTCCAGTAATATCTTCTGCATACATTTGCGTAGTTGCTTCTTCAATTCCTTGACACTCTGCCCCGTGTCCAAAAAACAATTGTTGGCCATTTTTAAATTCACTTAGCACATGAGAAATTTCATGCATAATCTGACAAACAATTATATTAACATTGTTGGCATCTTTAAGAAAATTATCATCAATATATATTTCATTGCCATTATTAACTGGCCAATTAACTAAGTTAGAACTATGTATTTCTAATAATGGCGCACTATAAACTGTAATATCTCTTGACATATTATTTTCTAAATTTGTAACATTAGTTAGGTTTCTAAAATATTCCCATGCTTTTCTCTTTAATTTTATGACAAGATCATCATAGTTAGGTAAAAATTTCCTACTATTTAATAGCTTATTATATTCTGCTTTAAAATCATGTTCAGATGTAGTTAACCATTTATTTTTATTAGCTTGAATATTAGAATTGTATTCATTCATTTCTTTTAAAACATCAAGATTAAAGCAAATGTTATTTGGGTCAAAATTATTTTTCACAAGATTATTCTTTATTGTTCTATACACTTCTTGTTTAAACGTTTTATCAACTTGTGGTATAGTAGCAGCCAAATGTCCTAACTTTTTTATGTATTCATTTAACCCATTAATCAATTCACTTCTAGTCTTGCCTGATTTAATTTGTGAATTAAAATATTCACTCAAATAAATATTTTTACCATTTTCATTTATAGTAAACGTAGGATGTGTTCCTATCCAATTTAACACACTAGTTTCAATTGAATCGTACATAATTTGCGACATTAAATTCGTATAACTATTTTTCTCTTTTTTTATTTCGTTTGCATAACCTACCCATCCGTTTATATTACCACAAAGAATATGTGGTTCATTGCATTTTTTTATAAGCTCAGGTTGTTCAATTTCTATTTCTTTAAGTATTTGTAGTACATGATTCATATCTTCCGTTGATGAATAAATGACTATTCCATCTTTTTGGGTATTACCAAAAATTGATTGATCATTTACTTTAAAATAATATGTTATATTTAGTTTTTCAAACTTTTCTTTTAATAATGTTACAAAATCTGGTATCGTAGATGGATCTACACTTATATAGAATCGATGACTTATATCACCATGCACATATTTTTTATCATTTGACAAATGCCAAGACTGATAAGACTGCCAACTAAGTTGATTTGCAACTATAGGAGAATTCATTTTATAACCTTCCTTATTAATAAATAATGTATATGTCCCATTTTGAATAGATGAGTTAAGTATCTTATTATTTAAATACATTATGTTATCATATACACTATTTCCTTTATTAGAATCATCTTTTAAAAAAGAATAAAAAAAACGATTTAGACCATGTTTAGTGTATTTTTCACAATTTTTAGACATATTAATAAAACTATTTACGATTTTTGCTACATAATCTTCTGTTAAAGGAATACTAATTTTTTCATAAATATTACTACTATTAACCATAGTAAAAACCACCTCTTCTAATATAATCTTACATAATATCAATTATTTTTTCTATAAGCATATAAAAACAAATCTTCATTTAGTTTTAATTTTTCAGTTGCTTTTCCTAGCAACTGAAAAATGTATTTATCAACTTGAAATTACAATCATATCCTTAAATATTTATGCTATTACTTTCCCATCTAAATTACAAATATAGCAGTTAGGAAATAATTCTTTTATTTTCCTTATATAAGAATTATTATTTTCAACTTGCCTTCCTACTAAAATACCCTCAATACAATTTCTAGGTAATCCCAAAATTAAATAGTCAGCGCGCTTAAAATAATCCATAGTAAAACCATCTTTTAAAAATTTTTCTTTAGATTTACAATTAACAAATTCAAAAGCGTATTCTTTATTAAAATTTTCTTTAAAAACAGAATTTTTTCTTAATCTTTGTGCTATTTCATTTTCTGTATTTAATATAAATCCAATTTGATTTATATTTCTTGCTAATGATGGCATAAATCTTATTTCCATAGATGACTCTGCAGTCCATAACCAATGATCAATATTTTTCATTTTCTCTACAAAATCATCTAACTTTCCATATGGAACTTGTTCATAATTATTATTATATTTAACTATCATACCACTATAATTTTTAATAAATTCTTTTAGTGATATTTCATTATCAACCAGCCAAAATGCTGATTCATAACAAAATGCATGGCAATTAGTTTCTTCTAAATAATCTTGTGAAACAATACCTCTTTTAGCAAATACATTTATAATATCTGTATGATTTGAAATACCATGTAACAAATGATTTTCATTTAAGATAACTTCATCATTAATATTATATTTATTCTTAATTTTATATTGAGATTCTGCAAGTAAAAAATAATCATCAATTTGTTTTAAAACTATATCTAATAATTCACCATTAAATTTTTTCTTAGCATTTTTAATAACTAATTTTTTATTCATAACTTATCAACTTCTTCAATAAATTTATTTAAAGTTTTATACCAACTATACATTTCTAATTTTTTATTAGAATATTTTTCAAGTTCTTCTTTAGTATAATTAGTTCTTTGACTTTTCCATCTTTCAATACATCTATTATAACAAGTATTAATACAAGTTCTCATAACTATAATTTTGCCTTTTAAAATAGAACAATCTTTAATATTTCTATATTGTGCTGAATCAATTACAATAATTTTATTTATACCTTTGAAATAATCTAAAACTTTTAAATATAATTCATCAAAATTAGTTATTAAATAGTCAATCTTTACATCTTTAAAAAGTTCTCTTAATTCTAAAATATATTTATTTTCAGTTGTTCGATTATTAAATATTAAATCAGTATCTATAACTATATAATTATCATCATTTATATATTTATTTGTATAATATGATTTACCACTACCGGATTCTCCAGTAATATTTATTATTTTATCATTTGTAATATCCTTAATATAAGGTTCTTTATCTACATTAATAGAAATTAGTAAATTCGATTTTTTTTCATTTAATATTTTATCTACTTCTTTAACTAAACCATTAAGTTCTTTTCTATCATCTTTTCCGTTATGAAAAATAAAGTCATTCCATTCTTCTAATACTTCATCAATATTATCTTTTCTTACTTTATCATTAATTATTTGATATGCGGTTTTCTTATAATCCATAATGCTTACTACTGCAAGTGATTTATAATATGATTTTTCTGGTATTTTAGATATTTTATAGAAGTGAAGTGCTAAATTATCATCTACTTTTCTAGGGTTATTTATGATTATTTTGTTTGTTCTGTAAACTGTTGTTGCTCCTTCTAATTTTATAATTTCAGCATCCTCTGGTATTTCAACATCATAAATAGTATCCCCTCTATGAAGCCATCTTAATATACAATCTTCTGTTGCATAATTAAATCCACCAAAATCTTTTGCGTTTTCAGCAGTAGGATTCCAGTTGCTAGCTGTATTTATTTCATTAATTTTATACTCAAAATCACTTTTAGCACTACTTCTTTTACCAAACATTACTTTTACAAATTTATTCATAATTCACATTCTTTCAATATTTACTTTTATATATCTATTATATATCTATTTTAATTTTTCTTTTCTAATAAATTTTCTAAAATATCATAGTTTACAAAAAAGACTGTAAATTATGAAACTAAAATTTAATAATTTAAGAGAGATTTTAATATTTAATATAAAATATTATAAATATGTTAATAATTATTCGCAAGAAAAACTTACCGAATTAAGTAATCTAAGTCCTAGATATATAACTGATGTTAAAAGGATTACATTGCCCTACTATACCTAAAATTGAAAGATCTTTAAATATAGAACAATATCAATTATTTATAAATGTTGATAGAGACCAAAGTATAATTAATAAAATGAAAAGTAAAAGACAATATAATCAAAAGTAAACACGTTATAATAATCTGATAAACCTATAATTTAAAATATTATATTAATTATTTCAATTATCTCGTAAATATCAAGAAATAAAACTTTAAAAAAAACATAATAAAGATTGTTCCTAAAATAAGAAGTTGTGTCAAGTCAACATTATTTGAATTATATAAAATTTTTTGTTTGCAAAAAATGACAAAGAGAGAAAATAATACTTTAAATTTAATAAAAAATAGAGGAGTAATATTTATGGAAACAAAAGCAATATTAGAATGGACATTAATATCAGAATGTCAAATACCAAAAGATGTTAATAATATTTTAATAACTGGAGAAAAAAATAACAGCATACAAAACTTTTAGAGATTCAGCTATATTTACTAATAAAAGGCTCATTGTAAGAGATGCTCAAGGTATAACAGGAAAAAAGCAGAGATATATTCTCTTCCCTATTCTTCTATACTTATGTGGTCTACTGAAAATGCAGGTTTAATTGATTATAATTCAGAAGTAGAACTATGGACTAAAATAGGTCATATAAAAGTAAAATTAAAAAAAGATATAGATATAAGAAAATTTGATACTATAATTTCAAACTTCGTATTAAACAATAATTAATATCACATAAAATTTATATTTATATCTATTATTATACATGTTATAATTACTATGGTGATACTAATGAAAAAACAAATAAATATAAATTTAAATGATAAAACTGATTATACAAATACTTATAACAACAATATTTTATCTTATGAATTAAGTAATTATATTATAGAAGAAACTAAAGGCATATCTATAAATGACAAAATAGAATTTATAGTAACAAGTAATTTTTCTATAACAGATGATGATAAAAATAATCTTGTAGATATGATAAGAAATAGTTTCGGAACGGATGTTAGTGAAATAATTAATTTTTCTAAAAAGCAAATACTAGCTAACTTATTAATACTTTTTATTGGAATTATATTTTTAATTTTATACTATGTTATAACACCAATATTTATTTCAGAATTAAATCTTATACTAGGATGGGTATTTATTGGAGAAGCTATATGTAATTTTTTATATCATGGTTTTGAAAATAATTATAAAATAAAAAGAAATAAGCAAATAATCAATGCTAAAATTTTATTTAAATAAAGGTGACAGATATGAATAAAAAAATTAAAATAATAATTATAGGTTTAATATCAAGTCTTTTAATAATTATAGGTTTAATATCAAATAAATTATATTTAAATAATATTCTAAAAAATAAATATATTATAATAAAAAATGATACATATTTATATGAGAAAGAAAATGCTAGCTATAAAAAAATTGGAAAAGTATATAAAAATACAGTACTTAAAGTAGAAAAACATAATAGTTCATATTTAAAAATTAAAGATCATAATTATTATGTAAAATATTATGATATAAAAAAATATAATAATAAAATTAAATCTACTAAGAATATATACTTAAAAACTGGAATCAAAATAAAAACAAAAGACAACTATATTATATATTTAAATAATAATAAATATAAGTTTTACAAATCTAAAACTTATGACGTATATAAGTTGGATAATAATTATTATAAAATTATGCATGATAATAAATTAATGATGATAGATAAAAAATATGTTGAAAATATATATGGAAATTTTAAAAATGATACAGATAAAATAAGAATTTTATATTATGAAAACGTATTTGATGATAGTAAAATTTGTGATAATAATTGCATAAAGTATTCTGAGTTTTTATCCAACATGGAAACATTAAAAGAAAATAATTTTAAATTTATAAGTATTGATGACTTTATACTGTGGAAAAATAAAAAGATTAATTTAAGTAAAAATTCTATAGTTATTATATCTAATATAGATAATAATAATTATTTAATTAATAAGGATACAAATAAAGTTAAATTTAATGATGATAATTCTATTTGCTATATAGATGATAATTACTCTTCCAGATACAAAATAATAAAAAAATTAAGTAATGAAGAGTTAAATAAAATAATTAAGGGTAAGAATCTTTATTATAATAAAGAAAGTTTTAGTGATCAAAAAGTAGCTGTATTAAATTATCATTTCTTTTATGATCCTAAAACTGAGGTATGTAATGAACCTTTATGTGAACCAATTGATGAATTTAAAAAACAGCTTACATATTTAAAAGATAATAATTTTTATATATTAACACTTGATGAATTTAGAGATTGGATGTATGGAGAAATAAAAATTCCTAAAAAAAGTGTATTAATTACAATAGATGATGGTGCTATGGGAACTAGTTTTATTAATGGAAATAAACTAATACCTATTTTAGAAGAATATAAAATGCCTGCAACTTTATTTTTAATATCAGCATGGTGGAATAAAGAAAATTATTTATCTAAATATTTAACTATTCAATCTCACGGATATGATATACATAAACAAGGAAATTGTGGTAAAGCTAAAGCATTATGTCTTAGTAAGAATAATCTTTTAGCTGATTTAATAAAATCTATAGAAAACTCTGATTCTAATACTTCATTTGCTTATCCATTTTTTTCTACTAATGAAAGTGTTAGTAACACCGTTAAAGAAGCAGGATTTAAGTTAGCTTTTGTAGGTGGAAATAAGAAAGCTACAAGAAATGATGATCTATATAATATACCAAGATATCAAATAGATAATACTATGGATATAGAAACATTTAAAAGCTTTGTAAATTAAAAGATTAGGAAAGATAATGCCTAATTTTTTTATTTATACTATAAATGTTGTTTCATCAATAAACTTATAATTAGTTTTATATTTAAGTTCTCTAACTAATTTAAATAATGCATCATCCTTATCTTTAGCCTCTAACATAATATCAACATCTTTATCTATTTTTTTTAATTTTTCAATAAACATAATAAAATCATCTGAATTAATATAATTACTATGACTTCTATATTCTTTTTTTAACTTACTTTTAGGAGATGAAAAATGAATTTTAGGAGTTTTATTAGTCCATGTATTAAATATATTTTCTAAATAATTATCTATATTAGAATTATTATTACACATATGATGATGATAATCTAATACCATTGGTATATTTAATTTATTACATAAGTTAAGTGTATCTAAAGCGTTATAGATTTTATCATCATTTTCTAATACAATAGAATCTCTTATATTAATAGGCAACTTATTAAAATTATTTATAAATCTAGTTAATGATGCTTTTTTCCCGCAAACACTACTACCTATATGCAATATAATTACCTTATCTTTAATATTTAAAGCATCCAATATATTATAATGATATTTTAAAATATTATAAGTATTATTCACAACATCCTTATTAGTACTATTTAAAATAGCAAACCAATTAGGATGTAAATCAACTCTCATATTACTTTTACTTATTAAATTTCCTATTTCTTTAAATTTTTCTTTAAATGGTCTTATATAATCAATGTTTATATCATTATGTGTTGCAAGTGGTATAAGATTAGATGTTAATCTATAAAAATGAATATTATTTGATATATTATATTCTATAATCTTTTTTAATGAATCCAAGTTTTCAAAAATTTTATCATTAATCTTTTTTTCATCATATTTTTTATTAATATATGTAGTATATGTAATTGTTTTTGAAGATGTAATATTTACTAATGTTTTTGATAAACACGCATATCCTAATCTAATTTTCATAAATGATCACCTTTATTATATTTTCCTCAAAATAAAAAAACATACTCTTATAATAAGAGATGCTATTTTTTAGAATTATTTATAAGTGTATATCCAATTAATATTAGTATTGCAATAAGCATTATAATTATTATATAACCGGATTTTTCAGAATTTATATCTACCGGACTTAATGCTAATATATAATTTGTATTTTTTATATTAATACTTGCATTTATAGATGATGCTTTATATCCATAAATACTACCTAAAAGTTTTTTAATTAATGCTAACCATTTCATATTAAAACCACCATAATAATTAATAAATTATAAATAATTCTAGATAATATATTAATATAAACATTATTTGTTTTTGTATAAATGTAAGATAAATATAATCCAACAAAAATATAAGATAATGAAGATAAAATACCTATTATACTTGGTACTTGTACTAAAACGTAAAGAAAACCTAATAACAAGCCAGAAAATAATATAAAAAACATATTATTATCAATTATTTTTCTAACACTTTTTCTAAATATAAATTCTTCTATTATTGGTGATATAATAATTAATCTTATTATTAAAAATAAATTATTAGTTTTAATAATTGATATTCCAAAGTTATTTAATGACATAACTATATTATCATCTAATATTAAATAAGATAATATATTAAAGAAATTCATTATAATAAATATTACAATAAAGTTTTTTATAACTAATTTTATACTTTTTTTATCAAGCTTTTTAAATTCATCTATAAGTTCACTCTTATAACTTAAAAAAGCAATAATAAGTAATAAAAAGGTAGATAAAAACTCATATAAAGAAATTATATTATTATTTAATTTAAAAACTGATAAGTTAATAAATAAAGACGAAAATACAACCCAGCACAAATATAACAGTACTAGTGTTATTGTTTTAATTAAATTCTTTTCTCTCATAATTCTTAATTAAATTGGAAATATTTTACAAAAAAGGAAGAACAAGTGTTCTTCTAGTAAAACCAGCAAAATCTCATAAAATAATTTTTAACTGCTTTCCACATTTAACTCTACTCCCTTCTTTATTTTTTTACAACTATACATAAAAGAAATTTAAATAATTAACTAATACTGCTCATTAATTATCAATTTCATTTTAACATAAAATAGTATTATTCTGAGTATTTTATTACTAATATTTTAATCACACAAAAATAATATTAAAATTATATTATAAAACATCAGCAAAACTGATGTTTTATTCAACGCTCTTTAAAGACTCAATCATATCTATTTTTTTTAGATAAAAATGTATAATTATACTTACAATTATAGTAAATAACATTACCAAAAATGAAGTAATAATGTAACTTACTGGCTTTATATATCTATTAAATCTTACCATATCTATTTCAACAGTATCAAGTATAATGTTTGTTAAAAATATACCAAATACTATTCCTAAAATAATTCCTATAATAGTTAAAATTATAGTTTCTTTAACTATATAATCATCAACTTCTTTATTAGTAAAACCAAGTACTTTAAGAGTTGCAATTTCCCTTTTTCTTTCGCAAATATTTATATATGATAAATTATATAATACAACAAAAGATAATGCACCTGATAGAAAAATCAATATAGCAACTACACTATTTAATGACTTTAACATATTATTTACACCAGAAATAGTCTGATTAACAGATACCCCACTAATTATACTTTCATTTGATAATAATTCTTTTAGTACTTTATCTTCATATTTTAAATTATCTATTCTTAAAAATGAAACATTAGTACTATACTTATCTATATATTTTTCATAAGTTGGTTTATTCATAAACACATAATTACCTACATAATTTTCACATATACCAGATATAACAAATTCATATTCATTATTATTTGAATCAGTAAGAATTATTTTATCATTTACTTTTTTATTAGTAAGTTCCGCTAACTTATCAGTAATTAATACTTTATTATCTTCAATAACTAATTTATTTTTTGTTTTTACATCTTTTAAATTAATTATATTACTTAATTTATTAGAGTTATAAAAAGTTAAAATATTAACATTGTATCCATCTGACATAATAGATGAATTTATATTAACATCTAATCTTTCTATTATATGTTTATTTGAAAATATATTATCTAACTTTTCATAACTATTATCACCTGTTATATATATCATTTCATCAAATTTAAATATATCATTATACTGCTTATCAGGTATAGTAACAATAGAATCTTTAATTCCAAAACCAGATAACATAAGAGCTGTACACCCCATAATACCTACAACAGTCATTATAACTCTTTTTTTATATCTAAATAGATTTCGTATTGTAACTTTATTAGAAAAGTTTAACTTATTCCATATAAAATCAATTTTTTCTAAAAAAACTCTCTTACCTTTAACAGGTGCCTTAGGTCTCATTAAATCAGATGGTTTTTCTTTAACTACTTTTCTTATAGTTATTAAAGTAGTACCACAAATACATATAACAACAATTAAAATTCCCAAAATAACATTATATAAATTATAATCATAAGCAAAACATGGTACATCAAAAAGTATTTTATATATATTCCATACATATCTAGGAAGTATGAAAAAACCTAATAAAGCACCTAATAATCCTCCAATTAAAGTAGCTAAAATAGAATATAATAAATACTTTTTTCTAATATCTTTATTACTAAAACCAAGTGATTTTAAAATCCCTATATTCCCCCTATCATCTTCAACCATTCTAGACATAGATATTAAACTTATAAGTATTGCTACAACAAAAAATATAGTAGGAAAAATTTTAGATAAGTTAGATACACTATTACCATCATCTATAAAACTTGAATAATTACTATCATCTAATCTATCATATATATACCAAGTTGCTTTAGGTATTTCATCTAATTTATCAAATGCTTCATTTATTTTTAAATCAAACATACTTTTACTATAATAGTATTCTTTTAGCTTAGAGTTATATAAATTCAAACTACTTTTATATGTACTAAGTCCATTATTATATAAACTAAGTCCATTTTGATAATCATTATAATATTTAGTATATAATTCATATCCATTATTATATTCATTTAAATAACTATTATATAGCATTAAACCTTCTTCATACTTTGCTGTAGATTCATTAATTTCTTTTATAGCACTTATTAATTTAATAACATTATTTTTATCTTCTTTAACAGAATTTAACATATTTATTATTTCATCATATAAAGGAGTATCATTTGGTAATTTTGATATAATATTATCAATATATTCATCACTTACAATAAAATCTTTTATAATATTAGCATTATTAGATATATAATTAATAGAAGAAACTATAACATCATAGCCTATAGTATCATTAGGTATTTTATTAATTAAATCATCTTTATTATTAGGATCTTTAATAAATTCTTTTAATTCTTTATCTAAATTCATATCATAAATTTTATTAATTGCATCAATTATTTCATCATAATTTGAAATAGTATCCGGAATTAAATTTATTATATTCTCTTTTGGAATAGTTAAATTATCAAAATAATCTATAGCATTATTTATATCTTCTAACGACAAATTATATATACTAAGTTCACTATTTATTATACTTTTTCCTTCATCAATTTGTTTTTTAGCTTCATCTAATTTAACTTTATTTATAGATAATTTTTCATTTGCTTCGTCTAAAGTTTTTTTATTATTATTTAATTTTTCTAATGAAGCTTTTAACATTTTGTCAGTATCATCTAATTTTAACTTACCTTCATCAAGCTTAGCTTTACTTTCATCTAAAAGATTTTTCGCCCTATTTAATTTCTTTATATTATCATTTTTTAATTCATCTATTTTACTATAAGCTTGATCATATATTTCTTTATATCTAGCATTTTGCCTTTCAATTTTAATTATTTCTATATCTTCTTTAACATTTTTTATTTTATCTAAATATGACTCACTATTAGTTGTTTGTTTTTTAGCATCTTTAACTGTTATATATATTTCTGTAAAATAATCAATATCAAATGCATCATTTAAAACATAAGTATAATAATTAATTTTTCCTGTTGCTATATTAGTATTTCCTCTACCAGTACCTGATTTGTTACTTGTTATATATAAAGGACTTTTAACAGTTCCAACTATTTTATATTTCTTATCTATTAAATAATCATCATCAATATTTATATAATCTCCTATTTTAACATTTTCATTATCTATAACTGATTCTTCTACTAATATTTCATTGCTACTTTTAGGTATACTACCTTTAGTTATAATAATTTTATTAATATCTTTATTTAATCCTATTACTTTAAGTACCACTTCTTCATTATTAATTTTTGATAAAACATCTTTAGAATATACTCCATATATATCTTTAACATTTTTAATTTTTTTTATTTCGCTTAAATCATTATGGGTAAGTCCAAGTGTTGATATAACTTTAATATCATATGTATTTGTATTATCATAATATTTATCTAGTGACTTTATCATATCAGGAGCTGACATTTTTATACCAACAAACGTTGCAACACCTAGCAAGCTCATAATAAGAAGAGATATAAATCTTTTAAATGAGCTTTTAATTTCTCTTATACTTGTTGTATTTATTCTATTTTTTTTCATAATTACCACTCAATCTCATCAATACTTTTAGGATTTTTATTAATTATAACATCACTTGCACACCCATTTTTAAACTTAATTACCTTATCTGCCATAGGGGCTATTGCAGCATTATGAGTTATTATTATAACAGTCATTTTTTCTTTTCTAGCTGTCTGTTCAAGAAGTTTTAAAATTTGTTTACCAGTTTTGTAGTCAAGCGCACCTGTTGGTTCATCACATAATAAAAGTTTAGGATTTTTAGATATTGCACGAGCTATTGCAACTCTTTGCTGTTCTCCTCCTGATAACTGTGAAGGAAAATTATTCATTCTATTTTTTAAACCAACTTTATTTAAAATTGTTTTAGGATTTAAATAATCCTTGCATAATTGCACAGCAAGTTCTACATTTTCTAGTGCAGTTAAATTTTGAACTAAATTATAAAATTGAAATACAAAACCTATATTATCACGGCGGTACATAATAAGTTCTTTATTGTTATAACCAGTAATATCTTTATTATCTACTAAAACCTTACCACTAGTTGCATTATCCATACCACCTAGTATATTTAAGCAAGTAGTCTTACCTGCTCCTGATGGTCCTAATATTACAACAAGCTCTCCTTTTTCAATTTTAAATGAGGCTTTATTAAGAGCCTTTATTTCTACTTCACCCATTTTGTATATTTTATTTACTTCTTTAAATTCTATATAAGCCATTATAACACCTTCTTTAGTGATATATTATATAATATTTTATTAGAAAATACATTAAAAAATAATAAAAAAATATTAAAATATATTAAAAAATAGGTAAATTGTAATTACCTATTTAATAAATATATTCCTAAATTTAAATATCCTGCAAATGCTGTCCATATTATATATGGTATATTTAAGGAAGCAGCTCTTTTATCTATATTATAAAATGTTATTATCATAATGATAATAGATGTAAATAATAATAATATCCATATAAATGCTAATAAATATGCTTCAAATCCAAAAAAAATTAAAGTCCATAATGAATTTATAATTAACTGAACAGTATATATAATAATTGCTTTTTTCTTATCTTTGCTACCGGATTTATATATTATATAGCAAGATATGCTCATTAATAAATAAAGTATAGACCATACTATTGGAAATAATATTCCTGGTATATTTACAGGTTTATTTAATTCTTTAAATGTATCCATACTATTTGATGTAAAAAAAGCAAAAAAACCACCTATAAAAAACGTTATTAATGTTATTATAACAAAACTTTTAATATCAAACTTTTTCATACTATCACCATTATTATTTTAGTATATTTTTTAAAAATTATGCTTCATAAAACTCTTTTAAAAATTTATTTATTATTCTTTGGCAAATTCTAGATGATTCATCATCATATAAATTACATTGTTTTATACTATTATTATTTGCAAAATTAGAAACTACTTTAATACAAGCATAAGAAATATTATTAACATAACAAAATTCTCCAAGTGATCCCGCTTCACAATCAACAGCTCCAGAATTATATTCACGTCTTATACTATTTGCTAAATTATAATTAGCAACAAACATATCTGATGATGCAATAATATCATCACTATAATTAACCCCGCAAAGACATGCACTTCTTATTAAACATTCTTTTAAATCATCATCTACCTTATATAAAACTTTATCTATATTTGGTATTTGACCTGCTAAATATCCATTAGGCATAAAATCAACATCAAACTGAAGAGTTGAAGAAGGAATTATTGCGCTAAATATATCATTACCATCTTTTATACTTCCACAAGTTCCAGCAAGAACAATAGCTTTTACATTATAATTATCACATAGATATCTTAAATTACTTGCTTGATTTACTTTAGCATATCCCGTAACTAAGATAATAAATTCATGTTCTTTATAAAAACATTTATATAACTCACTTTTATTAGGAGATATTTCTTTAGTATAATTTAATTTTTCTAATAAATCATTTACATAATACTTACTAGGCGATACAATTGCTAACAAAATAGCACCTCCAATTAATATATATTTGTTTTATTTTATTTTTATTTACATAAAATTATTCTAAGAAAGGACTGAATTTTATGGCTTATAAAGTTGCTTTAGATGCCGCAAGAGGTGGTTTAGATATTGGTAGTACTAATAATGGTATTATAGAAAAAGATTATAATTTAAATATTTCTAAATATATTAAAGATAGATTAGATGATTTTGGAATTGATAATTTTCTAGTTAGAGATGATGATGTAAATTTAACGGATGAGCAAAGAGTTAATATTATTAAAAATAAATATGGAACTAAAAATAATATAATAGTTATTTCAAATAGACTAAATACCGGTGGAAATAAGGGAGCAGAAATTATGTATGCTTTAAGAAATAATAGTAAGTTAGCATCACTAATATCAAGTAATTTAGAAAATATAGGTCAAAATGTAAATAAGTATTATCAGTTAAGAGATAGTAATAATACATATTTAGATGATGATTATATAATTAGAAATACAAAAAATAATCAAAGTATTGTAATAAATTATGGATATATTGATAATGAAAATGATGCAATCTTTTTAAAAGAAAATATGGAAAAATTAGGTGAGGCGGTTGTAAAAGCCATTTTAGATTATGCTAATATTACTTATATTCCAAATGATTTAACAGGATATTATGTAGTAAAAAAAGGAGATAGCTTGTGGAGTATAGCTAGCAAAAATAATACTACTGTAGATAATATTAAAAGATTAAATAATTTAACAAATAATAATCTTCAAGTAGGTCAGGTGCTTAAAATAACAAGTGATAGTGATGAAATAATTGATGATAGTATGACTAAAAATTTATATACGGTTCAAAGCGGAGATAATCTTTATTCTATTGCTAGAAAATATAATACCACCGTAGATAATATTAAGAGATTAAATAATTTATCTAGTAATAATTTATCTATTGGACAAGTACTTATATTGCCTAATGAATCAGATATAGATGAAGGTGATACTAATAAAATAACTTATATAGTAAAAAAAGGAGATAGTTTGTGGAGTATTGCAAATAAATATGATACTACTGTTGATAAAATAAAAGAAATAAATAATTTATCTAGTAGCAATTTATCTATTGGACAATCACTTGTTATTTTTAGCACCTCTAATTATATAACCTATACCGTTAAAAAAGGAGATAGCTTATGGAGTATTGCAAATAAATATAATACTACTGTTAATAATATTAAGAAGTTAAATAGCCTAACTAATAATAATTTATCTGTTGGACAAAAATTAATTATTCCAAACTAAATAAAAGATTTTTTTTGATATATATGTTATTATTATAGTTAGAGGTGAAATAATGACTTTTGATAAGCAGCTTGAAAAAGCTAAAGAAGAAAAATTAAAATATAGACTTATAAGAGATATTATATTTATTTTTTTAGGGATTATTTTTCTTTTAATATCTATTATTAGTGCATATAATAATAAAGAAGTTAATAATAAAGATAAAGAAACTACTGTTATAAATGAAACTAAAAAAGACTAAAATGTTTGTCTTTTTTTCATATAATTAATTAGGTGATTTTATTTGATAGTTAAATATAATGAAAAAGAATTAGATCTTTTAGCCAGACTTATGAGGGCAGAAGCTATTGGTGAAGGAAATCTTGGTATGCTTATGGTTGGTAATGTTGGTATAAATAGAGTTATTGCAGACTGTCTTGATTTTACAGATGTAAGAACTATTTATGATATGGTTTATCAATCACCTGGAGGATTTTCTAGTATAAATAGTGCACTTTTTCAAGGCTCATCTACAACTGCTGAAAAAAATTTAGCTAAAAGAGTAATAAGAGGAGAATACTTTCATCCAGCAACTAATGCACTTTGGTTTTATGCACCAGGCACTGGTAATAGCTGCAGAGAAACATGGTTTAATCAAGCTAATTCAGGAAAATATAAAAATCATTGTTTTTATGAACCCAAAAGTGGAACTTGTAAAGAATTACATTAAAAAAACTTATCAAATGATAAGCTTTTTTTATGGGATAATAAGTGTCTGACCAATTGTTAAAACATCACTTGTTAAATTATTTATCATTCTAAGAGCATTTATACTGACGTTATATTTTCTTGATATTGACCATAAGTTATCTCCTTTTTCTACAACGTATAAATTGGAATTATATAAGTTATTAGTTGTAGCTGATGGTAATTTTAAAATTTGTCCTACCGTCAAAATATCACTTGTTAAATTATTTATATTTTTTAATTCATTTATTGATACGTTATTTTTATTAGCTATGCTCCACAAACTATCTCCTCTTTGAACTATATAAGTATTATTATATAAAATATCATCACTTTCTCCAGTGCTTTCTACATCACTTGGGATTTTAAGTGATTGGCCTATATTTAGTAATGTTGATGATAAATTATTTTTATTTATTATGGCATTAGGGGTTGTATTATATTTAAGAGCTATTGAATATAAGGTATCTCCACTTTGGACTATATATGTTGTTTCCAAAGAAGGTTTAGCCTCATCAGTTCCTGTATTTGGAATTTGAAGTACTTGACCTACATAAATGGTATTTTCACCTAAGTCATTTAAATTTGCTATTTCATCAACTGTTGTATTATTTGCATTAGCAATACTCCACAAGCTATCTCCTTTTTGAACTACATATGTTACATTTGTTTGATCAGTTGGTGGCATTCCGGGAATAACTAATCTTTGTCCTATACTTATTAAATTTGAAGATAAATTATTAGCATTTTTAATTTCATTTACTCCAACATTAAATCTTTTAGCAATAGACCAAAGACTATCTCCTTTTTGTACGGTATATGTATCATTAACCGTATTTTCTCCAGGTAAAGAGTAATTATACCCTTTATATTCTGCTACTGCTTTAACAACTGCTTCAGCCCATTTTTCCCAGTCATTTTTAATTTGTGTTCTATCATCTTTTGTTGAATCTAAAAATGCATATTCTATTAATACTGATTCTGCTGGACTAGTATTTCTTATTATGTAATAGTAATCTGAATTTGGATTTGATGGTAGTTTTCTTTGATACCATTTTCTTACATTTTGTCCTGTCTCACTAATATTATCTAGAATGAGCTTCGATAATGTATCATTATTTCTAAGAGCATAAACTACTTCAGCGCCATCACCACCTGACTAGTTCACTCTCCATTAGAACTGCATTTTACCCTTGATTTATAAAGGTTTGCAGAGCCTACTTTTTTATCAAAAATACCATAGACGAGTTCATTTTGTGTGAGTAAATTATTTTCTTATAGCAGATGCTGTTAAAGATGCAAATAATATTTGTAAGTATAAATTAGCTTCTTCGGGATTTAATTTATTTAAAGAATCATATACTTTAATAGTATCATCTAAAGCTTTTATAACTTTCATATTACTGTTAATTCTTTGTTGTTCAACATATCTATTAACTTCTTTAACAAAAGTAGCATAATCATAAGTTATATTGTTATTATTCATAATGCATTCCTCCTTTAAATCTTACAGAATATCATATATCAACACCTAAAAACCGTCAAATTTACGTCATAAAATTAACAAATTTTTATAATATTTTTGTATAAACAAAAAATAAGCCCCAACTAGATAAACTAGTTAGGGCTTAAATATTAATCTTTACTATATTGATTTTTACCTTTTCTACCATATGGATTACGAGCTAAATTTCTATTCTCATATTTAAATGAAACTACTGGTACAATATCATATTTAAAATATATAGTAATATTTCTATCCTTGTCTATAACTATTTTATCTACTAATGTATCTATTAATTCTTTTTTAGGTTTATTTAAATCCAATAGTTTCTTTATCTTTTTAGTATAATCAGGTAAAACTTCTCCTCGTTTTTTAATTTTATATTTTTTTGCTTTTTCATTATCAATAAAATCATTAATTTCTTTTAATTTAGTTTCAGATTCTTTAGCAAGTTCTTTATAAACTTCTGCAGATATTACTCCATCACATCTATCGTTATATAAGGTATTAATTCTTTTAGTTATTTTTTCTTTTTCTATTTCTAAATTTTTTATAGTTTTATCAATATTATTAGTTTCTTTATAAACACTTTTAACTACTGCATTATTTAATTCTTTTAAATCTAATTCTTTTATTAATTTAGAAACACTATTATTAATCTGCTCTAATACTTGTTCTTCTAAATAGTTATATGGATAAAAATGTGAATAACATCTTCCTCTAACTGGATCTCTAGAATATCTATTACAATTAACTGACCAATAATCTAAATTCCTTCTATATAATACAGTTAATCTATTAGAGCATTCTTTACAAAATAACTTACCTTCTAATAATCTTTTTTCTCTACCAGTTTTTATATCATAATTTCTAGTATTTCTATTTCTTAAAATATTAACATAATCAAAAGTATCTTTATCAACTAACGGTTCATGGGTATTCTCTACTACTATCCAAAACTTTTCATCAACTGCTATTTTCTTTTTAGATTTATAGCTTACTTTAGTTTGAGTATGTTGAACTAAATCACCTGTATAAATTCTATTAATCAATATCTTTTTTACTGTGGATATATTCCAATTATCTCTATCAATTAATCTAGATGAATAATTAGTTTTTTTATAACCACTAGGAGTAACCACATGAGCTTTATTAAGTCTATTAGCTATTTCAGTAGGTCCAATACCATCAGCTCTCCACTTGAATATCTTTTTAACAATTGGTGCAGTTTCAGGATTAGGTATTAAATGTCCTTTATCTTCTGGATCTCTCATGTATCCATAACATGGAAGACTACCTACAAATTTGCCATTTTTTCTTTTTTCGTTTAAAACATTTCTAATTTTAATAGAATTTTGTTTACTATAATAATCATTACAAGCAATTATAAATGTTGATGAATCATTACTAGCTTGATTTTTAAAACTATCAAATGATTCTAATATAGAAATAAACCTTATATGATTCTCTGGAAAGAATGTTTCAATATAATATCCAGTCATAACATGATCACGGCCAAGTCTAGATAAATCTTTTACTATTACACAATTTATCTTTTTATTATTAATATCTTCTAACATCCTTTGAAATCCAGGTCTCTCAAAATCAGTACCTGAAAAACCATCATCAACATATTCTTTAACTAAATTAAAATTGTTACTCTTAACATAATTTCTTAATAATTCTTTTTGATTAATTACACTTTCACTATCAGATTCATATTTTTTGTCCTTATCTTCTTGAGATAATCTTATATAGATCCCAACATTGAAATCTAATCCATTTAAGTAAGTATTATTCATTCATTCCTCCAATCATCTCACTTAATTGGGTATTAAGACAAATGAATGATAACATCCTTAAGGAATTTTTGCAAATCATTAATTGTTGTTTACTCCTTCTTCTTTAGTTATCTCTTCGATTAAGTATTTTAAAATAAGATCTTTAAATGAAATTTTATTCAAATAGGCTCCTTCCATATTTAAACCACCTATTTAAATTTATGTTTAATTTTAAATTTTTATCATACATATATCAACTTCCTTTCTTTAACTAGTTAAATATTTAAACTAGTTTAATTAATTTATTTTATTAGATTATTAATATTGTAAATGTTAATATAGAATTGGACAAAAATGTCAATGTAGGAATTGGACAGAT
>CAYOAY010000009.1:0-24969 GCA_964402155.1 uncultured Muribaculaceae bacterium
AAAATAAGGTCAAAACCACATTTTTTGATTCTAAACTGTCAAACTCAGGATTATAACCATCTAAATAACCATCTCCACATGAGTTAAGCCTCCCTTCATAAATTATTTTTAGATTTTCATTACTACAATTAAAATATAACATTATTTTTTTAAAAAAACAATATACATTTAATATACATTAATGCATATAATTTATTAAAGGAGGATTTAAAGTGAATTATAAAAGAAAATTTATTAAAAATTATAGGTTTTCTATTATTATTTTAATATCTATTATTTTAGGTAGTATAGTAGGTATTACCTTTAAAGATAAAGCATCAGTATTTAAACCACTTGGTGATATATTTTTAAATTTAATGTTTACTATTGTAACACCACTTATATTTTTCACAATAACAAGTAGTATTGCAAAAATGATAGATCTAAAAAGATTAGGCAAAATAGCAGTTTCTTCTATTATTGTTTTTTTAATAACATGCAGTATTTCCGCTATATTTATGTATATATCATTAAAAATAATGCCACCTATTTTAGATAATAACATTTTAATTAATGATACTTATTCAAGTGAAAATATAAGTATCGGAGAAAAAATAGTCGAATCAATTACCGTAAGTGATTTTAGTAATTTATTATCTAAATCTAATATATTGCCACTTATTATTTTCTCTATTATTATTGGAGTATCAATTAGTTTATTAAAAGAAAAAGGTAAAAAATTAACTGAATTATTAGACTTATGTTCTAATGCTTTTATGAAAGCAGTAAAAATAATAATGCTATATGCCCCTATTGGATTATTTGGATATTTTGCTAATTTAATAGGAAATTTTGGTTCAAGTTTAGTTAAAGGTTATTTAAGATGTTTTATTATTTATTTAGTAGTTGCAATTTTATATTATTTTATTTTTTATACACTTTATGCTTTTATAGCAGGTGGCAAAACAGGTGTTAAAAACTTTTATAAAAATATTCTTAATCCAACAGTTGTTGCTTTAGCTACTCAATCAAGTTTAGCAACACTTCCTACTAATTTAGAAAGTGCTGAAAAAATGGGTATTCCAAAAGATATATGTGAAGTTTCTATGAGTGTTGGAAGTAGTATGAACATGCATGGTAGTGTAATGAGTTCTGTACTTAAAATTTCATTTTTATTTTTAATCTTTTCAAGAGACTTTTGCGGAATTAAAAACTTTTTACTAGTTATTTTAATATCTGTATTATCTGGAGTTGTAATGAGTGGTATTCCATCAGGTGGATTAATAGGCGAAATGTTAATAGTTAGTATGTATTCTTTTCCACAAGGTGCTTTTTTAATTATTTCTACTATAGGAGTAATAATAGATGCACCTGCAACCGCTATAAATGTAGTTGGAAATCCTGCTAGTTCTATGCTAATAGCAAGATTAGTTGAAGGTAAAAAATGGTTAAAAAAAGAATAAATTAATTAATAAAGTAGAGAAATTTATAGTTTCTCTACTTATTTTTTTAAATACTTTTTTAAATTCAAAGATGCATCATATATATTTTTTTTACTTAAATTATTATTTTTATTTTTAATATTATTTATTGCTTCTTTTAATGAAATATTATTTTTAATAATTTCATCAATTAATAAAGACTCTATAGATAAATTATTATCTTTTTTTTCTATAGGTTTATTATTAATTAATACAACATATTCACCCCTATTTGTATTTTCATCTAATTTAAATTCATCATATACTTTATTTATATTACCATATATTGTCTTTTCATGAATTTTAGTTAATTCATGACATATAGATACATAACAATCAGTAAATTCCTTTTTTAATTCTTCTAATAATTTTATTATTCTTTTAGGAGATTCATATAATACTTTTGTCTTAACTTTCGAATATTTTATTTCTTCAAATAATTTCTTTCTTTCTTTATTATCTTGAGGTACAAACCCATAAAAAGTAAATGACGATGTATCTAAACCAGATACTGATAAAGCAGATATTACAGCACTGCATCCCGAAATAGCTAATACATTTATATTTTCTTCTTTAGCTTTATTAACTAATATATATCCAGGATCAGATATACAAGGAGTTCCAGCATCTGATACTAACGAAATATTTTTACCATCTTTTAAATATTCAATAATTTGGTCTACTTTTTTTAACTCATTAAACTTATGATATGACATCAATTTATTTTTAATATTAAAGTGACTTAATAATTTTAAAGTCTGCCTTGTATCTTCAGCTAATATTAAATCACAATTTTTTAACGTTTCTATACCTCTTTTTGAAAAATCATCTAAATTTCCTATAGGTGTTGCAACTATATATAAATTTCCCATTTAATCACCATCCAATATACATTCTAACATCATTTATTTTATAAATCAATTTTCTTTATATCTTGATATATTAAGTATAATTCCAAGTGATATAAGAGTTATAATAAGACTACTACCACCATAACTAAAAAATGGCAATGTAACCCCTGTTACAGGAACTAAACCTACTACAACAGCTAAATTAAGAAGTGTTTGAAAAGATAACTGAAATATTATTCCAAATGTTAAAAATTTAGAAAATAAGTCTGGTGCTTTTATTGAAATTTTTATGCATCTAATAATTATTATTAAAAATAATATAGTAACTGATAATATTCCAAGTATTCCAAGTTCCTCTGATATTATAGAAAATATAAAATCAGTTTGTGGTTCAGGTAAATAAAAATGTTTTTGAATTGATTTACCAAATCCCATTCCAAAAAGCCCACCTGGTCCTATAGCATATAACGATTGTATAGATTGAAATCCAGTGCCTAAAGGATCACTCCATGGATTTAAAAAGGCAACTATTCTATTCATTCTATAAGGGGCTTTAATTATTAATAATACTACTCCTACTATCCCAACTAAACCTATCTTTATAAAAAATGAAAAGTTTACACCAGAAATAAATAGCATTGCAACTATCGTTAATACTAAAATAGTTCCTGTTCCAAAATCAGGCTGAAGCATAATAAGAAAAAAAGTTAACATAGTAATAGAAAGTATTGGAAAAGCGCCCTTAACAACTGATTTCATTTCTTTTGGATTATTATAAATATATTTACTAGTAAAAATAATTAAAGCAAGTTTCATAAATTCACTCGGCTGAATACCAAGACCACCAATACCAAACCAACTTCTAGATCCATTTCTAACAGAACCAATACCAGGTATTAATACTAAAACCAATAAAATCATACATATAAGTAATATTAAGTTTGATTTTTTTAAATAATATGTATATGGTACATTACTTACTACAATCATTAAAATAAAGCCTATAATAAAAAATAAACTTTGCATAATAACATAATGAAATTTATTATTAAACTTATATTCTGCCCAAATACTAGATGCTGAATATATCATTACAATTCCATATATACAAATTATAAAAATAGTTATTATTAATAAAACATCTGATTTTCTTTTCATATATATCTCCTACTATTTAAAAATATTCTAAATAATATAAAAAAAGAACTTATAGTTCTCATATAGTTCTTTTTTTTTATATTCTTTTAATGCCATTAACATTTCATATGCTATTACTTTCTGAGAAGGAAATTTACTTACATGTTCTATTAAAACATCTTCTATATCATCCATATTAACATACCTTAATACATAGTTTCCTACCTTTTCTTCTTTAGTATAGCATGTCCTTCTTAAATTAACTTTTTCATCTGTTTTTATAACATAATAATATAATTTTTCACAACAATTATTATTATAATACTTTATACTTAATAAAGGCTTCATCATATTTAATGAAATATCCATACCTGTTTCTTCTAAAATTTCTCTTTTTAAGCAATCCTTAATAGACTCACCACTTTCCAAATGTCCTCCAGGAAATTGATAAGTATGATAAGAATAACCAAGTAATATTTCATTTTTACTATTTATAATAAGACCTTTAACTCTAATTTCCTCTCTATCAATTATTTTTTCTTTAATACTTTTATTAATAAATATTTCCTTCATAATAATACTCCTAGCTACATCAGTTTATTTTTATAACCAAGCACCATATACTAATGCAAGTGTTCCTAAAATAAGTCCAGCAATCCAAAATATTTTTACTATATCTTGTTCTTTAAATCCCATTTTTTCAAAATTATGATGAAGAGGAGTCATTAAAAATATTCGTTTTTTAAATACTAAAACCCAAAATACTTGAATTATAACACTTAATGTTTCTATAACAAATACTCCCATTATAACTGCAAATGTAAGTTCATGTCTTGTTAATATAGCAATTGAAGCTAAAACTCCTCCAATTGCAAGTGAACCGGTATCTCCCATAAATACCTTTGCAGGATAGGCATTATAGACTAAAAATCCTAATACACACCCTGCTAATATAAAGCAAAAGACTGCAATATCTTCATAACCTAAAAGCCAAGTAGTAGTCCAAGTTATAGTTCCCATAATAAGAGTAGCTATAAAAGATAAACCACCCGCAAGTCCATCTAAACCATCTGTTATATTAACCGCATTACTTGTTGCAACAAGTATAAATAATATAAAAAATCCATATAACCAGCCAATATCTATCTTCAAATTAAATGCATGAAACCAAAGTAAAGGCTCAGATCCACTTTTCATATAAATATAGAAAAATATAACAGCTATTATAACTTGTCCAAATAATTTTTGAACATCAGTTAATCCTTCATTTTGTTTTCTTTTAATCTTAGTAAAATCATCTATAAAACCTAAAATTGCATATGAAATAAATACAAATAACACTATTAATAAATTACTATTTATATTAATTTTATTAGTAAAATACATTATTAATATTGTTATAAAAGAAGGAATTATAAATATTAATCCTCCCATTGTAGGTATTCCATTTTTCTTTTTATGATTTTCTCCAACAAAGATGCTTACTCTTTGTCCCAAATTAAGTTTTTTTAATAATGGTATCATAAAATACCCTGTAATAGTAGATATTATAAAACCAATCATTAAAGCTAAAACTGATTTTGTTAATACAAACACTTAATCACCTCTTTTAAATCAAGTATAATTATACTATATATTTTTTGTTTTTAAAACCGTTTTTATACTAACTTTGCACATAGTTTACTAATTACCAAGCATTAATCTTATAGTTGATTGTTCTTCTAGTTTTATTCCTGCTTTAGGAGATTGCTCAATTACTATATTTCCACTACCACTATATTCAATATTATAATTAGATAGAATTTTTTGTGCTTCATTTACTGTTTTACCAACTACATTTTCAACCGTATAATACTTTTTATCATTCCCCGAGTTTGACAGTTTCATCTTTTTTTTGCTCGCAATTCCTTATAAAATAAGGGATTCATTATTTTTTCAACTTGCGTAATTTTTCAGCACATTGATTTTAAATAAAAAATATGCTAGAATCACATTGTGTTAGTAATATTAATTTCATAAAGGTTTAACAAACGCTAATAATTATAAGGCTTTAAACACTATGCGTATAAAATTTTTGAAAAAAATTTTTAAATAATTTCAAAATATAAAAAATTACGCATTTTTTTCGTGAAGTAAAATCCTTATAAAATAAGGTCAAAACCACATTTTTTGATTCTAAACTGTCAAACTCAGGATTATACTATATATTTTTTGTTTTTAAAACCGTTTTTATACTAACTTTGCACATAGTTTACTAATTACCAAGCATTAATCTTATAGTTGATTGTTCTTCTAGTTTTATTCCTGCTTTAGGAGATTGCTCAATTACTATATTTCCACTACCACTATATTCAATATTATAATTAGATAGAATTTTTTGTGCTTCATTTACTGTTTTACCAACTACATTTTCAACCGTATAATACTTTTTATCATTCCAATTATATTTCTTTTCACTTGCATTACTTCTTTTTTCAATATCTAATATACTAATTGCATCAGTTAATATATTTTTTGCAATAGGAGCTGAAACAACTCCTCCATATTGAACTGTCTTTTTAGGATTATTAATTGCGACATATACAATTATTTTAGGATCATCAGCAGGCATAAAACCAATAAAAGATAATATATAATTTCCAACCATATAAGAGCCATCTTTAACTTTTTGAGCAGTACCAGTTTTTCCACCTACTCTATATCCTTCTATAAAAGCACTTCTACCGCTCCCATTAGTAACTACACTTTCTAAAGCTCTTCTAACTTCATAAGAAGTTTCTTTTTTTATAACTCTTCTTACCTTAGTTTTAGTATTTTCCTTAATAACAGAATTAGTTTCTGGATCATTTAAACTTTTTACAATGTAAGGTTTATATAAAATACCACCATTAATTGCTGCAGATACCGCTGTTATTTGTTGTATAAGAGTCTATTAAATGAAACTTTTTGCCATTAGTTAAAGAAGTAGTATTTATATTTTCTCCTGTCTTAATATAAATATCTAATTTAATTTGCTTTTGATTTTCTTTATAAACAATTATTCTATCTATTATCTCATTAAATATATCACTGAAACACTGGTTATCTTCTAAACTTTTTTCTAAAGCTTTTTTTATTTCATTAATTTTATTTTTTATATAGTTTTTATCTTTTTTATTATTTTGTAATTCATCTATTTTATTTTGATAAATACTTATTTCTTCATTTATTAGTTCAACTTGTTTCTTGTAATCCATTTTAGATAAATATTCTTCCATGACGAGTTCTAATAATTTATCTTTTTTATTATCAAGTAGTATTATTTTAGATTCTAAATTTTTTATTTCAACTTCGTTGTTATTAGTTTCTAAATAATTTTTACAGACATCCACTATTTCATCAAAAATATTATTTCTTCTTTTAAATAATTTATTAAATAAATTTTTAAAGATTTCATCAAGTTCAAATTCAAATACTCTAGGATTAGAACAACCTTTTAAACTTTCTTTTCTATAAACTTGGCACTCCCACACTGGATTGTTTTTTCTTTTTCCTGCACCCACCCTATGATAAGTAAGTTTATGACATCCACAATATATTTTACCTGAATATGTATACCTATTTTGAAATACTTTCTTATTAACTCTCCGATTAAAAAAACTATCTTGCCTTTGTTTTAATTTAACATTTGCCCTTTCCCATAATTCAACAGACACTATTGGTGGAACATTCTCATTATCTTTATAAATAATCCAATCAGAACACTCTAGTTTCTTCTTCTTTTTAGTACGATAATCAAGTACTTTAGTTTTATGCCCACAATAATATCCTTTATATTTAGGATTTTCTATAATTCTAGTTAGTATTGTTGTATCTATTCTTTTACCAGTTTTACTTTTATAACCTAAACTATATAAATATCTTGATACTTTAGATAAACCATCAGTAGTATTAGCATATCTATCAAATATTATTTTAATCATTTTAGCCTGTTCTTCATCTATTACTAATTTACCTTTATCTTTTATATAACCATAAATATTGGATGAACCTAGTACTACACCATTATCAATACTTCGCATCATACCAAATGAAACACGCTCAGATAATTTTCTAACCTCATCTTGTGCAATTGATGACATAAGAGTAAGTCTAAGTTCAGAATCAGGAAGTATTGTATTAATATTATCATTTAAAAAATATACACCAACACCACTAGATAATAATTCCTGTGTATATTTAATGCTATCTAAAGTATTTCTTGAAAACCTTGATATTTCTTTTGTTAATATTAAATCAAATTTATGACTTTTAGCATCATCAATCATTTTTAAAAATTCTTCTCTTTTATTAACTCTAGTACCACTTATTCCTTCATCAATATATGAACCTATAAAATCCCAATTAGGAACTTTACTAATATAATCATTAAAGAAAGATATTTGACTTTTAAGAGAATGTAATTGTTCATCTTTATCAGTTGATACTCTTGCATAAAAACATACTCTTAAATTTAGTTCTTGTAGAGCAACACCTTTCATAATATTATTCCTAACTGTATATAAGTCCATACATGCACCTTCCTTAAGTTAATATTTTATAATTCTTATCGTTTATATAATCTTCATCAATTTTACTTTTTTCTAATTCTTCTTTTTTTAATAATTTATTAATGCAAAAATTATACATTCCATCTTCTATAACGTTATTTCTTTTTAAGTATTCTAATAATTTAATACTAGTTTCTAATTCAATTATAATAGATGAAATTTTATTTATAGTTTTCATATATTTTGTCCTCCCCTTTAGTTTATTTTTCTAAAAACTAAAAAAGAACTTAAGGTAATAAGTTCTACATACTTTGATAATTTTTGCATTTAAAAATTACTAATTATTTTTCAATTTATTAATTTCATCTAAACTAATTGGTTTAAAATTAGTTGCATCTACGCATACATTAATATGTTTATTTGTACTATAAATTTTACTAGGATAGCCATCCTTTAATTCTTTATTATGAATATGACCATGTAAATTAATATATCCATTTAGTTTATTAAATATATTTTTTATTTCTTCATCACTAGATAGACAAAAATCTCCTAAATGATATACTGTATCATCTTTTTTAATTATATTATTATGATTAAAATGAGTATTTGAAATAAAATATATCATATTATAATGCTCCTAATTATTTATCTAATAACCAGTCTAATACATTTATCTTTCTTATGCCATTATAATCTATTTCTGGATCTAAATCCATTGTCAATATATATTTTGGATAATGGTCATTTATAGACTCTAAAGCAGATAATTCTCTTTTTAATGTATTTTCATCTCTTACTGTATAAGCAACTTGAAAATACATTGTGCCTTTACTATTTTCTGCAACAAAATCTATTTCTTTGTCACCTGATTTACCTATATACACTTTATATCCTCTTCTTACTAATTCTAAATAAACTATATTTTCTAAAATATGTCCTAAATCAACATACTTTCTTCCAAGCAAAGCATATCTCATTGTAACATCAGTAGCATAATATTTTTCGCCAGTTTGTAAATATTGCCTACCTTTTATATCATATCTAGAAACTTTATTAAAAATAAAACTTTCTACTAAAGAATCTAAATAACTTTCTACTGTATGAACCGATATACTTCTCCCACTAGATGTTAAAGTATCTGCAATCTTTTTTACTGATAATATATTACCAACACTAGAAAACATAAATTCAGAAACACTTCTAAGCATACCAGTATCTGCGATTTTCTTTCTTGTAGCTATATCTTTAACTATTATTGTATTATATATACTATCTAAATACTTATCAACTTCATCTTGATTATCTAGTTTTAAAGCATATGGCATAGAACTATTATTTACATATTTTAAATATAATTTTTCGCTTTCTTCTTGCTTATAAAAGTTAGCATATTCTTTAAAAGATAAAGGAAACATTTTAAATTCTACATATCTTCCAGATAGAAATGTAGCAAGTTCTCCAGATAATAAATAAGCATTAGAGCCAGTTATGTATTCATCTACATTTTTCTTTATATATAGTCCATCAACAGCTTTTTCAAATTTATCTACAACTTGAACTTC
The DNA here is from genome assembly GCA_964402155.1 of uncultured Muribaculaceae bacterium. Lineage (GTDB taxonomy): Bacteria > Bacillota_I > Bacilli_A > RF39 > UBA660 > Aphodocola. The sequence continues at coordinate 9,543 of CAYOAY010000009.1, forward strand.
ATCTAAAAACACATAATACATATCATTATCTTTTATTTTATCATTAACATAATTATAAAGTTCCATATAATCTTTAAAATTATATTCTGGAGATTCAAGATTTAATGAAATTATATGGTCTTCTTTTACACCAGTTTTTTTTAAATAGTTTATGAATAATTCAAATAATGTAGACTTTCCACATCTTCTTATTCCTGTTACTACTTTTATTAAGTCTTTATCTTTCCATTTTTTTAAAGATTCTAAATATTCATTTCTCTCTATCATATTTCATCACCTAAATAAAGCATATCACAAACAAAGAAAAAATGCAATGGAATGCAAACTTTTTATATTTTTTGACATTTTTTGCAACAATAAAACGAAGGCTATATCAATCATCAAACCTATATCTTACATTATAATTTAATAACCTTTTTCATCACTTTATGCTTCTTAATATACTTACTACTTATTCCTAAAGTAATAGTAAGAGTATCATTTATTAGACTCTTTGTTGTATCGGAGTAACTGATACACCTTGTCCAAAAGCAGTTGTAGCAAGTTCAACAGGACCTACTTTATCTAAACTAAAAAGTATTCCAGAAGATTCACCATTTAAATCTACACCTGTTTTTTTTCCAAAACCAAATTTATCTATATAAGAAAATAATTTTTCTTTACCCAATCTATTTCCCAATTCTACAAAGCCTGGATTACATGAGTTTTCAACTACCTGCAAAAAAGTTTGATAGCCATGTCCTCCTGATTTCCAGCATTTAATCTTAGCATTAGCTACCCTTACACTACCAGAATCATAAAACGTATCTTTATCTAAATCAACTAATCCTTCATTTAAAGCTGCTGACAGAGTAATAATTTTGAAAGTAACCGCCAATGGCAAGTACTAAAAAAGGTTAAAAAAAGATAGAAATTACAAGTTCCTATCTTAATCATTAATCTTATTTAAGTAAACATTATAAGTAAAACTATTTCCTTTAAAATTAGTTCTTCCTAAATCTAAAGTATTGCATCTAGAACTATATATTGATAAACTTTCATTAATACTTCCAATATGTTTAGAACCTTTAGCTATAACTTTAGTTTTTTTAATTAAATTTAAAAATATATCTAACTTTATATTATTTCTATCATTATCTATTTTAGAAACAATTATTTCATCAACAAAAGTTTCTACAAGGAACTGAATATTATTTTTAAAATCCAATTGTTTTTTAATGGCAGACGCTATGTTTTTCAAATTAGAGGTACTAATAGACATTAAATCCTTTTCTTTTTCTAAAGTTATAATTTTCTTTTTTAGATTAGCTATTTCTTCATTAAATTCATCATTTCTTTCTTTAAACTCTAAATTACTAATATTACCACTAATATTTAATTCTAGTATTTTATCTTTTTTTCTTTTAATTTCAGCTATTATATTATTTACTTTTTTTAGTTCATTTTGATATGTATTAGAAAGTTTTAAATTAGAATAATAAGATATCATTTCATTTTCAATAGAATCTTTATTTTCAAATATCTTATTCATAATATCACTAAATATATTATCTAAATCCATTTCTTTAATTATTGGGCTTTTGCATGCTTCTAATCTATATTTCATATAATAACCACATGCCCATCTAGGCTTTTTACTTCTACGACTACCAGTTGATCTTTGAAAATTAAAATTGTGTTCCATGCAAAATATTTTACCACTATAAGCATATTTTCTTTTAGTTCTTATGTTTGATAATTCTTTATTTTTAACAACATTGCTCCTAGATTCTAATATCTCGTTAGCACGATTCCATAATTCTTCACTAACTATCGCTGGAATATTTTCATCTCTATAAATAATTCTTTCTTCTTTAGGTATATAAACTCTTTTTTTAGTTCTATAATCTATAACTTCAGTTGTATGTCCTGAGTAGAAACCTTTATATTTTGGATTTTCAATAATTCTTTTTAAAGTATCTTTATCATATATTTTACCTTTAGAATTATTTATTCCCTGATTATGCAATTTTATAGCAAGTTTATAAAAACCATAATTACCAGTTGCATATAATTCAAATATTTTTCTAACTATTTGTGCTTCTTTTTCAACTATTACTAATTTAGCATTATCTTTTCTATAGCCAGTTATACTATTAGATCCTAAAACTCTTCCTTTTTTCATTGCTTCAGAGTGTCCCCATTTAACACGAAGAGATAATCTTTTAACTTCCTCTTGTGCAACACTTCCCATCATATTTAATATAAATTCAGAGTTAGGATCATAAGTATTAATTCCATTTGATTGAAAATAAACTCCAACATCATTTTTCATTAACTCCCCTGTGTACTTAATACTATCAGATAAATTTCTTGAAAATCTTGATACTTCTTTAGTTACTATTAAATCAAAGTAACCATTTTTAGCATCTTCTATCATTTGTAAAAAATGTTTTCTTTTTTTTACTGAGCTACCACTTATACCCTCATCAATATAACCATCAATATAGATCCAATTAGGATTAGAAGTAATAAATTCTTTAAAGTAAGATATTTGATTTTCTAGTGAATTTAATTGTTCATCACTTTCAGTAGAAACACGAGCATAAAAAGTAACTCTTAGAGGTAATGCTGCTATATTTTTTCCTTGCAATATTGCTTCTCTTACTTTATAAAATCTCATACATTTTATCCTCCTAACTTTTTTCTTTTAATTGATTTATCTTTTCATATATTATTTTACATACTTCTTGATATTGTGTTTTGCTAATAACACCATCTTCAAATAGCTTATTATTTATTATTAACTCTACTTCTAAAACAGAAACTCTTGGAATATTAACTAAATGATTTAACATAATTTAATTCCTCTATCCACAAAAAAAACACCTCCTATATTAGAAAGTGTATTTTTATAAATAATAAATATAATATTTTAGACATAATTAGATTTATTTTTCTAATAACCAGTCAATAATATTTTTATGAATAACTCCTTCTTTAGAAAAATCTTTTTTATCAAGAGAAAGAACATATTTTTGACCACTATCTATATTATCAAAAGCACCAAATTCTCTTTTGATAACCTTATCATCAGTAAGGTAATAAGTAACTTGATAATATTCATATTTTCCATCTTTTATTGCAAAAAAATCTATTTCACTATCTTTAGTTTTTCCTATATAAATATCATACCCTCTTATTAATAATTCATTATAAACAACATTTTCAATTGCAAAACTCTTATTCACCTCAAAATCATTATTTTTTATTTGAGCAATACCTAAATCAGTCATATAATATTTATTTAATGTTTTTAAAATAGCCTTACCATGTATATCATAACGATATATTTTCTTTATTATTAATGCCTTACATAAAGCATCTAAATATATATAAAGTGTTTCTGTTGAAATGGATTTTCCTTCTCTTTTTAAAAATGAAATAATATTATCAGAAGAAAACTCTCTACCTGTTGTATCAACTATATATTGAAGTAAAAGATTAAATAAAATAGTATCTTTAAGACCTAATCTATCAACTACATCTCTTAAAATTATAGAATCAAATACACTATATAAATAATCTTTTATATTTGTCTCATTTTTAAATTCACATCTATTAGGAAGACCACCCCATTTCACAAAATCCCAAAAAGTATTTTCATCATTTGCATCTTTATTTGAAAGTTTAATAAACTCTTTATATGATAGTGGATAAATATTAAACAATACATATCTACCTGATAAGACAGTTGATAACTCTTGTGATAATAATTTACTATTTGATCCAGTAATAAATATACTAGTATTAGTAGTAGAAGCCCTTACTGAATTTATAACTTCTTCAAATTTATCAACTTTTTGAATTTCATCTAAAAATATATAATATTTTTCTTTATCTATTAATTTATTTTTTATATAAGAATTAAGTTTTTTATAATCTCTTAAATCTTCATATTCAATATATTCAAAATTAATATATATTATATGATTATCAGGGCAACCATTTTCTTTTAATTCATCTATAATTTGATTTAAAATAACTGATTTACCGCACCTTCTTATTCCAACTAATATTTTAATAAGATCACTATCATAAAATCCTCTAATTCTAGATAAATACATTTCTCTTTTTATCATTTTAATCACCAGTTTAATAGTATTACTTTTTTATTTATTTGTCAAGTTATTTCGTTTTTGAGAAATAACTTTTAATATATAATTATTTTTTTGCACTAACTATTAGCTAGTACAATATTAAACGTAGAACCAGGTTCATAAGTTGCCCATATAGGTAAATTTCTATTTAATACTTCCTGACTATAATTTTTATAATTATCTGCACTAAAATTAGGTCTAGAAGATATTGCTAATATTTCACCAGAATTTGGATCCATAGCTATTGCAAGAGCTGTCTCTGGTGAATATTTAGTAACCGCATTATCAAGTTCTCTTTCCACACTTTCTTGTATCTTCTCATTTATAGTTAAAGTTACATTAACACCATTTTGAGGAGCTTCATAAACTTGATTTAACTTTAATTTATTACCCTTAGCATCAGAAAAATATTTTATAGCTCCATATTCTCCTGTTAAATAATTATCATATTCAAGTTCTATACCTGCTAATCCTTGATTATCTATTCCAACAAAACCCAAAGTATGAGATAACATAGAACCATATGGATAACTTCTTTTTGATTCTCTAACCAAATAAACTCCCTCATAATTAAGCTCATCTATTTTTTCAGCTACAGAATAATTTAGTCTTCTACCAAAAGGATGAACCCTTTCTATACTTGTATTTTTATAAACATGTTCTTTCATAGTATCATAAGATACATTAAGTATTTTAGCTAAATTTTCAGTTACTTCTTTTTTATTTTTTATTTGATTAGGTATTAATACTAAAGAAGTTGTAGTAATATTATCTGCAAGTACTATACCATTTCTATCATATATTTTTCCTCTATCAGCTTCAACTGGTAAATTACGACTCCAAAGTGAATTTGCTAAAGAATTAAGTTTATCATAAGAAAAAGTTTGTATATAAAATACTTTTAAAATAATTACTATAAATACAAAAAATACCGCTATTATAAATATCTTAATTTTTTTATCAACTTGTTTATAATTCAAATGTTATCACCCGTAATAATTTTATGAATATCATATAAAAAAATACCCTAAGGTATTTAAGAGATATCTATTATTTTATACTTGCTTTCTTTTTTCTTTTTTATAATTATTGCTATTATAAATAATATTATGAAAATAAATAATAAAATACCCACTATAATCCATAATAATATATTATAGTAGATTATACTATCTTCTAAATATATCTTTTTAACTTTTATAAGTTCATGATTATTATATATATTTAAATTCCCTAAGTAAGTATTCTTTTTTGTTTTATATTCAATTTGTTTTACACCATCAAATTTATAACTTATATTATAATCTTTTTTTAAATAAGCTTCTATGCTTTCATTTGATCTTATTTTATAATATTTTTGCCTACTTAATTTAACAGGAATTTTTTTTATTATATAATCTTTTTCTAATATTTTAGTATATTTATAATTATCATTATAATAATTATAAATAGTTAAACTATCTCTTACTGCATTTGATATATCATCATTACTAGAATTTATAACTACTAGCAAATAATTAACATTATTTAAAGATGAAATAGAAGCTAAACATCTACCAGAATTAGGAGTATAACCTGATTTAGCACCTATTATTTTACTTATATCTAAAATATTATCATAATAACTTAAAGTACTTTTAAATATAATATTATTAGATGTTTTATATATTTTAGTTTCAAATATTTTTTTAAACGCTTCATTTTTAAGAGCATATTTAAGTAATTTTGCAATATCATTTGCAGTTGAATAATTTAAATTATTATCATCTTTTCCTATAGGATTTGTAAAGTGAGTATTATTAAGACCTATTTTTTTAGCTGTCTCATTCATTTTAGTTATAAATTTATCATACCCCATACTATTATTAACTAAAGCATTTACACTATCAGCCCCACTAGAAAGCATAATACCATATAATAAATCCATATATGTTAATCTATCTCCTATTTTTAATCCCGCTTTAAAATAACCTTTTAATTCTTTAAAATCATCTTCTTTAACTATAACTTCTTTATTTAAATCAGAAATATTTTCTATAGCTACTATGCTAGTCATAATTTTAGTTAAACTAGCTACTGTCGTTTTTTCATCTTTATTTTTACTATAAATTATTTCATTATCATTTAAATTATATAAAACTATATTTTTAGCAGTAACATCAAAATCCTTAGCATATAATACTTCTAAAACAAAGAAAAATATAAATATAAAAGTTAAAAAATATTTTTTCATATATACCTCACATTTTAATTATATCAAAAAAAATATATATTAGAATTAATTTTATATAGTCATACAATTCTAGGCTCTATTTTAAAATTAAAAGCATCATATACTAAATAAAATATTAATAGAATAAGTAAAATTATAAATATAATAAATATAGATTTAATTATGTTTTTTATTTTTTTCATTTATTTTAATTCCTATCTATATATATTTTAACATTATATATTAAAAAAGCTACCATATGATAGCTTTTTTTAATTAATTAAATCTTTTCTTTAGTGAATAACCCAAAACTGCTAATGAAGATAAAAGTCCTATAAATACAATATAATTATTGTTATTATCAACAACACCTGTTTTTACAACTTCAACTACTTTATCATAGTAAAATACTATTTCATTATTTTCTACATCTAATTGTATAGAAACTTCATTTAATGAAGATAATTTATAACCTTCAATATCTAAAGCTTTTTCAACTACTTTATCAAGATATAATCCTTCTTTAGTTACTGATGGTCTTATTTCTTCATGAGTAGTATTATCTAAATATCTAACTTTATAATTAACTACACTTTTTTCATAATAGAATACTATTTCATTTACTTCATCTTTAGTTAATCTAATTTCAATTTTATCTTCAGATACTAAATTATATCCTTTAATTTCTATAGCATTTTCTACAATTGGTTCTATTAAATAAGCCTCTTTATTTTTTGCTGGAGCTATTTCTTTATTAGTATCTTTATCTATATATTTTACTTCATAATTAGCTTTTTCTTTTTCATAATAGAAAATAAGTGTTTTGTTATCACTATCTACTTTAATAGTTTTCTCGTTTTTACTAGCTAACTTATAACCATATGGAGCAGTAGCTGCTTTTTCAGTATAAGTTTCATTATAAGTTCTTCCATCTACTTTTTTATCTATAATACCAATATTATTATTAGTATCTTTTTCTAAATATTTAACAGTATAAGACATATCATTTCTTTTTTCATAACATACTTTAATTATGTTTCTACCATCAATAATTGTATATGGCATAACTGTTTTTATATAACCATTTTGATATCCAAATGTTAAATATTTATTCTTAAGTATTTGATCTTCAGTTATTTTTTCACCAAAATATTTATTACCAAATGTATTATCACTATCATTTGATATTTTATTTTCATCTTTATAATATTCAACTGTATAACTTAAATCATCTTTAACTTCATATACAACATTTATAACATTATTTCCATCTTTAATTTTATATGGTAGGTTTGTTTTTACTTTACCATCTTTATAACCTGTTATTGGTTTATATTTATTTACATCTATATCAGTTAATTTAATTTCTGTATTTAATACAGCACTACCATCTACTTTATTTATAAAGTTACTTTGACTTACATAACCTTTATAATAGTTAATAGTATAATAATATTTATTAGCTTCCCAGTAAACTTTAGCTGAATCATCTAAAATTAAACTATCATTATTACCACTTATATTTTTAAATTCTAATTTACAAGATGAATTAGTGTTATGTAACCCATCATTAGCATCTTTATTAATCTTTACTAAAAATGAATATTTCTTTTCTTCTTCTGTTATTTTTCTTACATTAACAGTTACGTTTTTACCATCTATTACAATATCATCAGATGTTTTAGACCCTTCAACATAAGTAAATTCATCTCCAATAACATCTTTTAATACAGCATCAGTTCCTGCTGGAACTCTAACTTCCATTTGATTTACTATATTAGTCATTTTATCAACAACTGTAGAACCATCAGCATTAAAGTAATGATCTTCATCTGTTGCTATTTTTTTCAATAACTCTTCTGTATCATCATCAGTATCATATCCTATAGAGAAAATTTCAACTCCTGTTACATCTTTAGCATTTTTAGCTGCAACATTATAATCAGCTGACTGAGTACCTTCTGGATAACCATCACTTAATATTACCATATAAAGTTTAGCATCACTAACTTCACTTTTCTTAGCACTTAAAAGTTCATCAGCTCTTTTAATTGCACCACCCAAATTAGTTGCACCATAAGCACTAGGATAACTAACATCATCAAAGTTTTTGCTTGCAAAATCCCTTGTTGTTTGTACATCTGATGCAAATGTAACTAAAGCTAATTGAGAAGTACTATATTTAGTTAATAATTTATTAGCAAAAGAATTTGCTGCTTTTTTAGCTTCTCCATATTTTATATCTTTTTTCTCTACACATTTTCTATATGGAATAAAACCAAACCATTTCCATTCATACTTAACACATACTTCATATTCCATACTACCAGATGTATCTAATACTACAGCTACATATATTGGTGCAGTAGTTGACTCATTTGTTACCTTATCTTTTCCTTGAACACTTAAGTCAATTTGATATATCCCCTCTTCTTCTGTTTTTGAAACAGTTTTTGTAATTTTTGCACTTCCATCTGTTTCTATACTACCTTTAGAATTAATAGGATTAATTACATCACCTTTATTATAACTTTCACTTGCTAATACTGGCATAATACCTACAAAATTAGTAAATAAAGTTACTAAAACCAAAAGCAATCTACCAATTAATTCACATTTTTGTTTTAGTTTTTTCATTTAAAACCCTCCTATAATATTTTTTTAGCACATACAACTATTAGTGCATCATCTTTTAATAAACACGTTTGTAGTGTTATTATACTATCGCTAGCACTTAAACTAGCGGAAGTACCATAAATTGATTTGCTCTTTAAATAATTTAAATGATTTAAAAAGCTTTCTTCACTGTTAAAACTAATATCTAAATGCTTATAGTCGCCATATGAAACATATACACTAAATATTTCATATTTTAGATTTTCATTTTCAGTTTCTATATCTATATATTTATTATTCTTATAAAATTCTTCTTTTAAATAATTTCTTAAATATTTAAAAGGTATATCATAATTATTAGCATTGTGCCCATATATAATAACATTTTTATCTGTTACTAAATCAGTTCTATAATCTATAAAAACAGAACCCGTTATATGTTTTTTCTTATTAGGAAGTCTTCTTAAATAATAGTTATTATCATAGCTTTGTAATAATACCGTATTTATCTTAGTATTATTAATACTTAAAATAGCTTTAATATCAGTATTATTATATTTATCTTGATAATCTTTTACAGAAAGCTTTTTATCTTCTATTATAACTTTACTACTATTTAAATTTTCTTTATCATTAGATAACTTAACTATATTATTATTCGTTTTACTAGTTATAATAAATTCTTTTACTAAATTATTATCTTTATATTTTCTAGTTTCATCATTTAATAATAAATACATTAAAAAGCAAGTAATAGGTAAAAATAATATTATTAGTAAATCATACTTTATATTATTATTTTTCATATACTATATTCCTTTCCATAATAATATTATTGTTTTCTGTTTGGTTAGTTATACTATAACAAAAGCATAATTTTGTCAACAAAAAACGACTATTTTTTTACAAAAAAAATTACTATATTTATACTATAGTAATTATAAAGTTTATTTATTCTTATTTTTTTAGCATATTATTTATCCTAAAGCTTTTCTTGCTTGCTCTATTTTTTTATTCAACTCTTCATTATCTTCTATAATACCTTTTAATTTTTTATCTTTTTCTTTCAATTTACTGTTTAACTCTTCTAATCTTGCTCTTAAATCACTATTTTCACTTCTTAATTTTTTATTAGCTTCATTCATATCAGAATAATTAATTTCTATTTCCTTATTAGTTCCTTTTCTTAATAGTGAATTATTATATTCATATACAATAAGAATAACTTCTTTTGGTAATTCAGAAAATGATTCTACATTTAAATATTCTTCAGTAATTCTATCTCCTGTTTTTATTGCATCAGCAATTAATTCCAAATAAGTTCTTTTACTTTTAGATAAATCTGTTTTTCTTTCAGAAAACTTTAACACATTAATATAATCATATGTTATATCTAAATTTGACTTATATTTTTCGCAATATAATCTAGCTTTTTCAATTTTTCCTTTTTTAAATTCATCTCTTAAGAAAAATTGTTTTAGATCGCCATAAAAATTATAAGTAAACAAAGTAGCAATTGTTATTATTTGATTTTCTAAAATATTAAATAATTTTTGTTCTAAATCTTTAGTATCATTTATTAACTGATTACTTCTTGGAACAGTTATAATTCCATCTTCAGTCTCATTATCTGATAAAGTTACAAGAGAATATTTTGAATCATCTAACTTTGTTAAAATTAAATGTTCAAAATCATAAATTCCATCTTTATAGCCATATGATTTTTCCTTATCATAATGACATATAAACTCTATTTTTTTAATATCATACCATAATACATTTTCAAAATTATCAAGTTTTTCAAAAACATATGGTGATATTATCTGAGTTAAATCTAAACCTATATTGTTTGCATTATTATACAAGTTATAAGCCCCTTTATCTAACATTTCTTCAAATATTTTATTAGAAGACTTCTGCTTAGAAGAAAAAATAGCACTATAACGATTTGTATCTACTCCAAGCAAATGAGGAACAGCACTTACTGGAATATAAATATTCATCTTTTTCCCATCAGCACTTGATACAGTTTTATATAATTTCTCTTTAGGAATTTTTAAATATCCATCATAAACTTCCTTCAACTTTTCAAAAACTTCTTCTAACTCACCTAGCGTAAATTTTTTCATAAACAAATTATCCCCCTTTTGTTAGCTAGTATGATAGCATTTTTATTAACCAAAGTCAAATTTAACATTTTAACATCTTAAACTTCTATATCTAATTTAAAGTTACAAATGTATCATCAGTAATAACACTTCCAGCATTAACACTTTGATAACTTACATATCCATTTAAAGAACATTCATGCTTAATACCTAATTTAGTTAAAACAACATCTGCTTCTTTAAATGAATAGTTTGTTAAATCAGGCATAACAGTAACATCATCATTAGTAAATATAAATACCTTTTCTTTAGTATTAACTTTAGTATTTTTAATAGGATATTGATCAATTACTTTAGTACCATTTCCAAATACTACATATAAAGATTGTAAAGAATCAAGTTCTTCTTTAACTTCAGTTATATTTTTATTTTTATAGTTATTTAATTTATACGTTGTAACTTCTTTATTAAGTTCTGGAGCTTCTTCAAAAATACCTAAATACTTAGCTGTATCTTTAACTATGGTCTTTACAGTTTCTGGTAATACTTTACCATTTTTACTTCTTTGCATAGCTACATATATTATAACTTCTGGATTATTTTTAGGATACATTCCAGCAAAAGAAGTTACATAATCATATTTACCTGTATAATATTTACCAGTTTTAGAATTAGCTATTTGAGCAGTACCAGTTTTTCCAATTAAATCATAACCATCCATCTTATAATTACTACCCGTTGTTTCACTAGAATCAGAATTAACAACAGCAAACATTAAATCTTTTATTTTACTTATTGTTTCAGCTGATGCAACTTTTTCCTCTTCTGTAACTTTTGCCTGATAAGTAACTTCATTAGTAGATGAATTAACTGTTTTTTCTACTATATAAGGCTTTAATAACACTCCATTATTTGCTATAGCTGTTAAAGCTTTAACTTGCTGTATAGGAGTTGTTGTAATACCTTGTCCAAATCCAGCATTAACAACTTCAACATCATATTTAAAATTCACTTTTCCTTTATATTCATTAGGTAAATCTATATTAGTCAAAGAACCAAATCCCATTTTCTTATAAAATTCCATTAACTTATCTTTAGATAAATAATTTTTTATCATATTAGCTACACAAGTATTAGAAGATAAAGTATAACCTTTCTTATAACTAATTTCTCCCCAACCAGTTTTATTCCAGTCTCTTACAACATCTTCACCAATTGTATATGGAGCTGTATAACATGTTGTATTATTAAAATCCCAAGTAGGATTATTTTCTATTGTAGCCATATAACTATAAGTTTTCATAACAGAACCAGGTTCATAAGTATAAGATACTAAAGGATTTAAATAATTACTTATATCTTTAGTATTAGGATTAAAAGTAGGAGATGTTGCAGAACCCAATATTTTACCTGTCTTAGAATCTAAAACAACAGCTATTATCCAATCAGAATTAGATTCATCTTGAGCTTTAGATACTACTGTTTCTAAAGACATTTGCACATTAGAATCAATAGTTAAATAAATATCGTTTCCATCTACTTTCTCTTTTCTTAATTCTTCAGAATTAGGAAACTTATAACCATTTAAGTCCTTTTGATACTCAACAAAACCATTAACACCAGTCATTACATCATTATAATACTTTTCTATACCCATTTCGCCTTTCATAACATTATCTTTATCAGTTGTATAACCTATTACATAAGATAAAAAAGTATTATTAGGATAATATCTTTTATGAGTAGTAATAAAATCTATACCAGGTAATTCTAAAGCTTCTATAGCTTCTTTTTGAAGCTCAGTAAGTCCTTTGCCACTGGTTCCAAATTCAACCTGATAGGCATTTTTATTTAATCTTTCTAAAATCTTTTCTTTAGACATATTAAGAACAGTAGATAACTTTTCTGCAGTAAGTTCTTTATCTACTACATGCTTAGGTGTACTAAAGCCTTCACTCCTTGATGAATCTAAATATGCTATAATAGTATAAGAATTTATAGTTTGAGCTAAAACATCACCATTTATATCATATATATTACCTCTTAGAGCATATAAAGTTTCTTTCTTTGTATTTCTTTTATTTGAAAAACTTTTTAAATTTATACCATCTACACTACCTGTTAAACACAAATAACCAAGTCTTATACAAAATAAAAAAAGAAAAAGAAAAAATATCAAAGTAAAAACTTTAGCTGTTAAGTTTTTATTTTTAATTAATTCTTCCCTTTTCATAAATAATCACCCTTATTTTTTAATTACAATAATGTTATTATTATTATACTCTAATCCACTTTCTGCCGCAACAAGTTGCATATTTTCTAAAGAAACAAGTTCATTTACTTTCATAGTTAAACTTTCATTTATTTTTTCCTGTTTAGATACACTTTTCTTTAATTTTTCAACTTCTATATTAACAGAAGATAACTGTACTTTAAAAAAAAGTATAGATATAAATACAAAACATATAGTACTTAAAGCAAGAGTTATCATGCTTTTTTCAAATTTAGTTTTTTTCTTTTTTTTACTTTTCATTATCTATTCCCCTTTGCTTTATAGCCACTCTAAGTATTGCACTTCTACTCCTTTTATTATTTTCTATTTCTTCTTTGCTAGGTTTTATTTTCTTAAGTACCTTAATTTCAGATTTATATTTATCTAAAATATTAGGCATACCTTTTAATAATTCATCTTCATAAGATCTTTTTTTAAATACTTCTTTACATATTCTATCTTCTAATGAATGAAATGTAATTACTGCAATTACACCATCTTTATCTAACATATCTATAGCATCATTTAATGCTTTAGGTAATATACTTAATTCTTTATTAACCTCTATTCTTATTGCTTGAAATGTGCGCCTTGCTGGATGAGTTAATCTCTTATATTTACTCGGAACAGCACTTGATATAACATCTACAAGTTCAAGTGTTGTTTTAATAGGTTTAATATTTCTATTTCTTTCAATATTTCTAGCTATTTGTTTTGCATATTTTTCTTCACCATAACACTTTATAATTCTAACTAATTCTTCATAAGAATAATTATTAACTACATCATAAGCAGTAAGTTTAGATGACTTATCCATACGCATATCAAGGTATGCATCTTCGTGAAAACTAAACCCCCTTTTTGCATCATCTAACTGAGGAGATGAAACTCCTAAATCAAACATAATACCATCTACTTTAGTAATACCTCTTTTTAATAATTCATCTTTTAAATTAACAAAATTAGATGGAATTATATTAAAGTTATTACCAATTTTTCTAAGTACGTTTTCACTTTCCCTTCTTGCTTCTTCATCTTGATCAAAAGCAAATAAATGTCCCTTTTTAAGTCTTTTTAAGATTGCGCTTGAATGACCTGCATAACCAAGTGTACAATCAACATATACACCATCTTCTTTAATATTTAAGGCATCTATAGTTTCTTTTAACAAAACACTAATATGTTTCATCTAATCCTCCATACTACTAAATAAATCTTCTGCAAGTTGTGATATATTTTCTTCATTCTCACTAAATGATTTATTAAATAAATCTTCTGCCCATATTTCAAGCCTGTCATTTAATCCGATTATTACACACTCCTTTTTAAGGTTTGCATAATTAACTAATGAAATAGGTAATGCTACTCTTCCTTGCTTATCTAAAGTGCATTCACAAGCACCTGATAAAAAGAATCTAAGAAATACTCTAGCATCCTTTTTAGTAAATGGTAGTTTGTTCAACTTATTAACTAACTTATCCCACTCACTTTTTGAGTAAACAAATAAGCATCCATCTAATCCACGAGTAACTACAAATGAAAGTCCCAGTTCCTCTCTTAATTTAGATGGCAATACAATTCTAGATTTATCATCTATGTTATGATGATATTCTCCCATAAACATATTTATCCCCCACAATCTACCACTATATTCCACTAGCTACCATTATAATACCACAATAGCAAATGTTAGTCTATATAGTTATAATAAAAAATAATTAAAAAAAACTACATTTTACGTAAAGTAGTCTTTTTTATTTACATTATTTTGTAATTGAAATAATTGTCATAGCATTTCATCAGTTTTATTGCACTTTTTTCCGGCAAGACCGGTTTTATTTCTTCTATAACGCTTATTTTAAAATTTATTATTTATTTATAATTTTTCTATTTCTTCTTTTGAAAGACCAGTTGCTTTAGATATTATGTCTATACTTACATTTTGCTCTAATAAATTTTTAGCTGTTTTCATTATTCCTTCATCTACACCCTTATCAAATCCTTCATCCATTCCTTTATAAAATTCATCTTCTAAGGCCGTTGCAATTAAAGTATTTCTTACCTTTCTTTCATGCTCCTT
>CAYOAY010000010.1:0-24644 GCA_964402155.1 uncultured Muribaculaceae bacterium
TAAATATGTATAAGATAGATTAGTTTCTATCTTTTTTTCTTGTATAAAATATTATATTTTGATAAATATAAATATAGGTGATTATTATGCTTAATGATATTTTATCTACTAATTATTTTGAAGTTTTAATTGTTATAAAAAGGGCTATTTTTTCTTTAGTTACTCTTTTTGTTGTTACTAATATAATAGGAAGAAAGCAAGTATCAGAGCTTAGTTTATTTGATTATGTTATTAGTATATCTATAGGTAATTTTGCAGCAGAGATGACTATGAATTTAGATTCTCAAGTATTAAATGGTTTTATAGCAATGGTTATATTTGGTCTTATAGCAACTTTTGTATCTATTTTAACTATGAAAAGTATTAAAGCTAGAAGGTTTTTTATAGGAAGTCCTACTATAATAATTCAAGATGGTAAATTTATATATAAGAATTTAAAGAGAATTAAGTTTGATATTAATGATTTTTTACAGACATGTAGGATATCTGGTTATTTTGATGTATCTAATATTAAATATGCTTTAATGGAAGCTAATGGTAAGATTAGTTTTTTACCTAAAGAAGATTATGCACCAGTTATTAATAAAGATATGAAAATTAAAACATCTAAGCAAGGTTTATGTGCTAATGTAGTTATAGATGGTAAAGTATTATATAATAATTTAAAATTAATTAATAAAGATATATCTTGGCTTTTAAATATACTTAAAGTAAAAGGATATGAAAGTTTAGATAATATTTTATTAGTTACTGTTGATATAAACTATAAAGTAACTATTTTTGATAAGAAGAATTTAAATAAAGTAGATACGTTTTTAGAATGATTTAAAAATTTGGGGTAGATAAAAAAGATAATAAATGATATTATTACTATGGTGATAGTAAATGATAAATAAAATAAAAAATAATTTAAATGAGTATAAATATGTATATATGACTTTTCTTTTATCTAGTATTGTTATATCTATTATTTTTATACTTCAAAAAATAGCTCCTTTTGGAAAAAATTCTATGCTTGATGTTGATTTTTATCATCAGTATGGACCTTTATTAAATGAATTATATGATAGAGTAAAATCTGGAAGTAGTTTGTTATATTCTTTTAATACTGGTGGTGGAATTCCTTTTTTTAGAAATTTTATGAATTATTTATCTAGTCCATTTAATATAGTTTTATTTTTATTTAAAAAAGAAAATATAGTTATGGCTTTTTCTATAGTAATTGCTTTAAAAGCTATTTTTGCATCTACTACTATGTCTTATTTTTTAAAAAAAGTATTTAAAAAAGATAGTTATTTAATATGTATATTTGGTCTTTTATATGCTTATAGTGGTTATTTTTGTGCATATTATTGGAATATTATGTGGCTTGATGGAATGGTATTTTTACCTTTAATTATATATGGAATAAATAAATTAATAGATGAAAGAAATCCTATATTTTATATATTTAGTTTAGCTATTATGCTTTTTGCTAATTATTTTATAGGGTATATGATATGTATATTTATAGTATTTTATTTTTTAGGTTATTTTTGTTATAGAAAAGAATTTAATATAAAAGAATTTATAATCTCTGCTTTATATTTTGGTATATCTTCACTTTTAGCAGCAGGATTAGTATGTTTTATGCTTTTACCTCTTTATAGTTCTCTTTCTTCTATATCTGCAACTAAAGATTCATTTCCTTCAATAGATGTTTCATTTAAAATAACAGACTTTTTATTTAATCATATAACAGGAGTATCAAGAACCGTATTTGCAAGTGATAAATTACCACTTCCAAATGTATATTGTGGTTTAATATCTATTGTATTAATTATTGCATTATTTTTAAATAAGAAAATTAATAAAAGATTTAAAATGATTCTAGTAGCATTTTTAACATTTTTTATATTGTCATTTCAAATTAATGCAATTGATTTTATATGGCATGCTTTTCATGTACCTAATGATTTACCTTGGCGTTATTCTTTTATATATGTATTTTGTTTAATTACTTTTTCTTATTATTCTTTTATCAGATTAAAAGATCTTGAAAATACAAAATTATTTATTAGTTTTATGATAACTATACTATTTGTTTTATTAGCATTTAAGTTAGATTTTGCAAATATTACTATAGAAAAGACAATTATATGTGTTATTTTATTATTAGTTTATTTCTTATTATTTTTCCTTTATAGGTTTAGTAATATTAATAAAAGTAATTTAAAAGTTTTATTTACTTTCTTTATAATGTTTGAATGTGTTTATGGAATTAATATTAACTGGAATATAAATCATGATATTAAAATATTTATGAGTGATAAACCTTCTTATACTACTTTAATTAATAATATAAGAAAAGATGATAATGATTTATATAGAATAGAAAAAACTAATTATTTAACTTTAAATGATGGAGCTTGGTATAATTATAATTCTATGTCTACATTTAGTTCTATGGCATATGAAAGTGTATCTAAGACTCAAAGAAAGCTTGGTATATCTGGTAATAATATAAATAGTTATTATTACCGTAATAGTTCTTTTCCTTTATATAATACTATTTTTAATGTTAAATATATTATGGGAGATTATATATCAAATAATGATAGTTATTATAGTTTAGTAGATAATGTTGATAATTATTATTTAAATAGATATAATTATAGTTCTTCTTTAGCATATTTAGTAAATAGTGATATTGAGAATATAAATTTAATTAGTGAAGATCCTTTTTATAATTATGAAAATTTTGTTAGTTTAACTACTGGTAATAATAATATTTTTAAATCTTTAAAAGTAGATAATGTAACTGGTGGAAGTATTAATAATGATAGTTTTAAAATTAATTCTAATGGTAGTTTTTCTTATGAATTAGATAAGCCAAATACTAGTTTAAATTTTACTATAAGTGATGTATTAAATGAAAATGTATATTTATATATTGGTGGAAATAATATAAGTAGTTATAGTGTTAATGAAACATGTTATTATATTACATCTGATGAGTATTATATTGTTGATACTGGAGTATTAGATACTGAGTATTTAGATATTAAAATTAATTTTAAAGATGATAGTAGTGGTAATTTAATATTTTATGCTTATAAGATGGATAAAGATGTATTTAACTTATTTTATGATGATTTAAAAGATGGTTTTTTATCTGTTAAAGAGTATAGTGATACCTATATATATGGGAATATAAATGCAAGTAGTAATAAGACTGTATTTACTACTATAGCTTATGATAAAGGTTGGAAAGTGTATGTAGATGATAAGTTAGTTAATACATATATGGTATTAGATTCTTATATGGCTTTTGATATAGATTCAGGGGAGCATGAAATTAAGTTTGTATATTATCCAGAGAATATGAAATTAGGTATAATAATATCTAGTATGTCTTTATTTATAGTAGCTATTTATATGATTTTTAATAAGAAAAAACAATAATTTATTAAAAAAACAAATTTTATGTTTAAATTTGTTAAATTTTATGATAAAATAAGATTGTTATAGTATCAAGGTATTGATACAAGGGGTATGGTTATAGTTAAGGAGGCTAGTGATGCTTGGCGTAATTGAAAGAATTAAAAATAGCGTTTTGTTAAAGTGTAATACATTTAATGATGAATTAATTAAAGAAGATTTAATTAGTATAATTGATTCTGGAATATATCATTTTGCTGAAGAAATGATAAGTATGATTGGCGATTTTAATTTAAGTATTAACGAAAAAGATTTAAGAGAAGATATAAGAGGGCTTATTTCAACACCAATTGTTAAGAAGATTAAAAGAAAGTTATTTATAGATTCTTTAGCTCTTCAGATAACTAATGATTATTTTATTGAAAAATATGTTAATAAAGAAATAGATATGAAAAAGTTATCTAAATCTTATTTAAAAGAATTAAAAGAAAATAAAAATACTAATCAATTAAATATGACTGAAGATTTAAATATAGAACCTATAATGGGAAATGTTAGGTTATATGTTGGAAAAAATATTGTTTCTTCTATAAAAGAAAATGAGTTTTTGGTTTCTGCAGTTAATGAGTTGGTTAGAAAAACAAAAATAGAGTTTGAAGATAAATTAAAAGAATTAATAGATGATGCAGATTTGAAATATAAGGAAATATTAATTAGTGAATTAAAAGATATATTAAATGAGGAAATAAAAGAAAAAGAAGAAGAAGGGGAAGATAGTGATATGGTAAATCAATTTGATGAGAAAATTATAACAACTCCTATAATTGATGAGGAAAAAAATGAAGATAATAAAAACTTATTTGAAAAGTATGATGATATGACTTTATATAATAAGGTTATATTAAGTCTTAATACTAAAGAAGAAAAATTAACTCGTGAAGAAGGAAAGGTTAGAAAAAAAGAAAAGGAAATAGATGATTTATTATCTAGTACTAATAAGAGTATTGAGGCTAATATTGAAAGAGAAAATATTTTATCTAGAAGAAAAATGGATTTAAATTCTAGAGAAGTAGACTTAAATTCTAGATTATCTGAAGCTGAGGTTATTTTCCTTAATATGAAGCCTTTAATTAAGGGTTTAAGTAAGATAAGTGCTTCTGATATAAAGGCAGGTGACTATAATGAGTAAAAATCTAAATGGTGTTTTAGAACGTGTTAGTGAAAGTAATAATGAATATAGAATAGAACTTAGAAATTTAAATAATAAAATAGATGAAAAAGCAACATCTATAATTGGTGATGTAGTAACTCTTTCAAATTATTCTTTAGATTTTTCTAATGCTATTAGTAAAGTTAAAGAAGAATTAGTTAATCCAATATCTAGAATTATTGAAAATTATGTTATAAGAGATTTAAGAAGTGTTGAATCGGTAAATGAACAATTTATAGAAAAGATTAATGATAAAATTGAGAATACTAAAATTGATTCAGTAGATGAAAAAGAAAAATTCGTTAATAATTTAAATAATTTATTAAATGATAAGTATTTACAAATTGTTAAAATTAAAAGAGTTGATTTCTTTAATGAAGAAGGTAAGAATGAAGAAATACAAAACATAGTAAATGATTTTGTTAGTTATTTAAAACAAAGTGGATCATTTAATGAAGAAAGTATTATTAATATCTTTAATAGTTTTGTAAATAGTATATATGAGCTTATTAAAGATTCGTTAGATAAAATTAGTAAATTATATTTAAATAACTTTGTTGATTCTATAAAGCAGGCTTTAAGTGATGATATTAATTATGAAGAAAATGATAACTATAATGATATTGATAATAATATTAATGAGACTTATATGCCTGATATAAATCCAGTTTCAAGTATTGATATTCCAATTGGAAGTTATGATAATAATATACCACAAGTTCCTGAAGTTGAAATACCTATATCAAATGATATTAATAATGATTTTGATATTTCATCAATTCCTTTTGCTCCTAGTAATATGCCTACAATAGAAGATATTGATAATGAAGTAAGTCCAATTGATGTATCACCAGCTAAACTTAATGTTGTTAAAGAAGATGATACTATAGATAAGCCTAAGCATTCATATGATGTTGAAGAAATATTAAAGATTGCAAAATCACCTGTTGCATCTACACTTGATATTAATAATAGTTTAAGTGATAATGATGATAGGAAAGATGTATTATCTAGTATAGAAACGGATTTAAATGAACGTAAGTTAGTTGAAGAAATGATAAGAAGATTAAAAAATAGATTAGATGAAATTGATAAAAGACAAAATAAACTTGATGATGATAAATTAAAAGTAGAATCTGATGAAAGTTTTGTTAATGATTTAATTAAGAATGCTGAAAGCAAAAAAGAAGAGTTAGATGAATTTGAAAAGAGTTTAAATGAAAAAGAAAAAGAACTTGTTATTAAAGAACAAGAATTAAGTGATAAAATTAAAAATGTTATGCCATTTGCAAATGCAGTTTTAAATACTGAAAAAGGATCTAATAATTAGATTCTTTTTTTGTAATTTAACTTAATTTTTTGCATATAGTTAACTATAAAGATTTGGAGGATAATTATATGGTTAACAAACAAAAAATGTGGTTTTTAACTTTATTTAGTTTAATTTTAGTATTAAGTGTTTATTATATAACTATGCCAAGTGAGCTGTTAACTAAAGCTGGGAAAATAGACAATAAAGATAAAACTACTAGTAAACAGCAAAGTGTATCAAGTATTAATGAATCCGATATTTTAACATTATTACAAGTTGAATTAGATGAAGAAAGATCTAACTTAGCAGCTAGTTATAATGAAGTATTAACTAATAAAGATGCATCTTTAGAAGAAAAAAATAATGCTTATGATGGATTAAAACAAATAAATGATATTAAAGCTAAAGAAGAAAGTTTAGTAAAAAAACTTAAAAGTGATTTAAAGTTAAATTCTTTTATAAAGATAGATGGTAGTAATGTTAATATTACTATAAAGAAAAAAAAGCATGATTATTCTCTTGCTAATGATGTAATGAGACTTATTCAAAAAGAATTTGAAGAAAAGATGTATATTTCTGTTAAATTTCAAAATTAAGTGGCAGTTTCCCCCTTTTAACATAATATAATATAGAAAAATATTAAAACCTCTTATCATAGGAAAGTGGGGAAAAGATGAAAAAGGCAATACTAACTAAAAGAGAAAAAGAAATTTTTGATTACCTTATAACTAATAAAACAACTAAAGAAATAGCTAGTAAATTGGGAATAAGTGAGAAGACAGTTAGGAATCATATATCTAATGTTATGCAAAAATTAGGGGTTAAGGGAAGAGCTTGCGCGGTAATTGAACTTATAAAATTAAAAGAGATTGTTTTATAAAATCGCATATTGTATGCGATTTTTTCATATTATAAATTGGAGGTTATTATGCTAAGAAAATTTGCTTATAATAAAATTTTTAGAACAACAGGTATGTTATTACTTTTTTTTCTTATTATTATTTTTCCTGTTAGTAAAGAGTATACTTTAGAAGATGAAAAAACGGTAAATACTATTTTAACAGCTAAGAAAAAGGAAGTCTTTTTACTGGATAAAAATGATTATATATCAAGAATAAATATTTCTTTTTCTTATAATTCTAATGAAGATTATGCTAAGAAATTAATTGAGCTTTTAATAATTGATGGTAAATATGAACAGAAAGTGCCTAATGGATTTAAAGCAATTTTACCTTCTGATACTAGTATTAATAGTGTTAAAATAGATAATGATTCTATATATATTGATTTATCTAGTGATTTTTATAATTTAAAAAAAGATTATGAGGAAAAGGCGATAGATGCTTTAACATATAATTTAACTACTATAAAAGATATAAATAAAGTTTATATAAATATTGATGGTAAAATGCTTAAGTATTTACCTAAAAGTAAAAAAAATATAACTCAACCTTTTGGAAGAAAAAACGGAGTTAATAAAAAATATGATGCTATAAATTATAAGAATGTAAGTGAAACAACGGTGTATTTTACTGGTAAAAATAATTCTACTTATTATTATGTACCAGTAACTAAAGTAAATAATGATAATAGAGAAAAAATAAAGATAATTATAGATGAGTTGACATCATCGCATATATATCAAACTAATTTAATGAGTTTTTTAAATTATAATACTAAACTTTTAGATTATGAAATAGATGGGGAAGTATTAACTCTTAATTTTAATGATTATATTTTTGATGATGTTAATAGTAAAAGTATTTTGGAGGAAGTTATTTACTCAATTTGTTTATCAATAAGAGATAATTATAGTGTAAAAGAAGTAATATTTACGGTAAATGGTGATGAAATTGTAAAAAGTGTATTAAAAAATATTGAATAATTAAAAATTTTGATGTATAATTAATTTGTTCTTTAAAAAGACAAATTAATTTGTCCTGTTAGCTCAGCTGGATAGAGCAACGGCCTTCTAAGCCGTGGGTCAAAGGTTCGAATCCTTTACAGGACGCCATTTAAGAGTTTAACCGTTTGAAATTCAAACGGTTTTTATTTTTTTGGTCTTATTTATCTAAAAAAAATAAAACTTGATGTTATAATTACTTTAAAAAATTAATTATATGTTATATAATATTAACTGTGATTAATGATTATAAATCATTATTAAAGTTATAAAGATAGGAGAAGTTATATGAAAAAGAAGTTTTTAAAAAGACTATTAATATTTTTGGTGGTAATAGTTTTATTTAGTTTTGCTTATGTACCTTTATTTAAAGATCTTAAGTTTGGACTAGATTTAAAAGGGGGATTTGAGGTTTTATATCAAGTTAAAAGAAGTGATGGTAAAAAGCTTTCTTCTAGTGATATGAATAGTACTTATGATGTACTTAAAAGAAATGTTGACTCTTTAGGAGTTACTGAGCCTGAAATAACAATAGAAGGAAATGATAAGATAAGAGTTAAGTTAGCTGGTGTAACTGATATAGAAGGTGCTAGAAAAGTTCTTGCTAATGTTGCTAATGTATCATTTAGAGATACTGATGATAAACTTTTAATGGATGCTAGTGTAATTAAAGGAGCTAAATTATCATATGATGAAAGTGGTAATCCTGCAATTTCTCTTAGTGTTTCTGATAAGGAGAAGTTTTTAAGTGCAACAACTACTGTAAGTCAAAAAGAAGACGGAGATAATATCATGGTTATTTGGTATAACTTTGAGACAGGTGTTAATTCTTATTCTAAAGATAAAGATAGTTGTGGTAGCGAAAACAGTTTGTGTTTATCTGCAGCAACTGTATCACAAGGATTTTCAAGTGATGTAATAATTACTGGTAGTTTTACTAAAGAAGAAGCTGAAAGCTTAGCAACTAGCATTAATGCTGGTTCTATATCTACTAAATTAAGTGAAATTTCATCTTCTAATGTTAATGCATCTTATGGTGAAAAAGTTTTACAAAAAACATTTATAGCAGGTTTAATTGGTATGGTGCTTGTAATAGCATTTATGACTATAATTTATAGATTTGCTGGATTTATATCTGGAATTAATTTAATATTATATATGCTTTTAGTAATGCTAGTATTTTGGTTAATTGGTGGTGTTTTAACTTTACCTGGAATTGCTGCTTTAGTATTAGGTATAGGAATGGCTGTTGATTCTTGCGTCGTAACTAATGAAAGAATAAAAGAAGAATTACAAAATGGTAAATCTCTTTCTTTAGCATTTGAATCTGGTAATAAAGAGTCTTGGACATCTATATTTGATGCAAATGCTACAACGTTTATAGTTGCTTTAGTATTATTTATTTTTGGTGAAAGCCAGGTTAAAGGTTTTGCAACAATGCTTATGATTACTATATTTGCAACTATGTTTATTATGGTATATATAAATAGAAAAGTATTAAATTATTTTGTTTCAACAGAGTATTTTAAAAATAAAAAAAGAGCATTTGTTAATTATAAAGAAAATATAAAACATAAAAAAATTAAAATAGATTCAATTAAAATATTAAAGAAATGTTTTATTATAACTGGTATTTATTTAATTTTTGGTCTTATATATTTAGGATTTAATGGACTTAATTTGGGTATAGATTTTAGATCTGGATCAGATGTTACTATAAGTGCTAATAATTTAAGTATAAAAGCTATTAAAAGTGATTTTAAAGAATTAGATTATGATGTATTAAATGTATCTAAACAAAAAGATGATGAAGTTTATGTTAGATTAAATACAGAGTTAAAAGAAAAAGATATAAATAAAGTAAATAATTATTTTATGGATAAGTATAATGCTAAAACGGAAATTAATGTTGTAACTAATATAGTAAAACAACAACTAATTAAAAATGCTATTATTTCTGTTTTAATAGCATGTATTGCAATTATTTTATATATTTCATTTAGATTTAAGTTTAATTTTGCAATATCATCTATACTTGCTTTAGTTCATGATGTATTATTTGTAATAATATTATTTTCTATATTTAAAATAGAAGTAAATGTTATATTTATAGCAGCTATTTTAACTATAATAGGATATTCAATTAATAATACAATAATAGTATTTGATAGAATAAGAGAAAATTTAAATAATCTTAAAGGAAAATTAACTACTTTAGAATTAAAGAATATTGTATCAAGTAGTATATCTGAGACATTTAATAGATCTTTATATACTACAATAACTACATTAATACCAGTATTATGTCTAATAGTATTAGGTTCTAAAGGTATTATGTCATTTAACCTAGCTTTAATATTTGGACTTATAGCTGGATGTTATTCATCTATATTACTTGCAGGTCAAATATGGTATTTACTTGAAAAAAGAAATATAAAGGAAAATACTAATTTAATTAATAATAAGAATAAAAAGATAAAAAAGAAAAAATAGAAGAGGTGTTTAAAATTGAACCAAAAAGAAGATGTTAAAACTTTAGATGATTTGATTTTAAAAGCTAAAAGTTATATAAAAAATGATGATGAAATTAAATTAATTGAAAAAGCATATCATTTTGCTAGTAAAGCACATGCTGGACAGCTTAGATTAACAGGGGATGAATATATTCTTCATCCTTTAAATGTTGCTATTATATTAACTGAAATATATGCAGATAGTCAAACACTTGTAACAGCACTTTTACATGATGTAATTAACTTTACTGATGTTACTATAGAAGAAGTTAAAGATAATTTTGGAACTGAAATAAAAAATTTAGTTGATGGTATTTCACGTATAAATAAATTATCTTTATCTGCAGATAATGAAGCATTAATTTCATACCATAAAAAAATATTAGTAGGTTTAAGTGAAGATGTGCGCATAATAATATTAAAAATTGCAGATAGACTTCATAATATGAGAACATTGTGGGCAATACCTCTAAAGAAAAGAAAAGAAAAAGCTAAAGAAACGCTTGAAATATTAGCACCTATTGCACATAGATTAGGTATTAATCATATTAAAAGTGAGTTAGAAGATCTTTCATTAAAATACTATAAACCTGATGTTTATAATGATATATTAGAAAAGTTAAGTGAATCAAGAAGTGAACTTGATTTATCAGTTAATGAGATGATGCAAAATGTATCTAAAATATTAAATGATAATAATATTCCTCATGAAATGAAAGGTAGAACTAAAAGTGTATATAGTATTTATAATAAGTTATGTAAAGGAAAAACATTCAATGAAATATATGATATTTTAGCTTTAAGGTTTTTAGTTAATACTGAAGCTGAGTGTTATTTAGCATTAGGGCTTATTCACGCTAAATATAAACCTGTTCCAAAGCGTTTTAAGGATTATATAGCTCGTCCTAAAGAAAATGGATATAGTTCTCTTCATACTACTGTTTTTGGAGTAAATGGTAAATTATTTGAAATACAAATTAGAACATATCAAATGGATAAGGTAGCTGAATATGGATTTGCATCACACTGGTCTTATAAAGAGCATGGAATAAATAAAACAAATGATATGGAAGAAAAGTTAAAATCTTTTAGAACGGTAATTGAACTTAATGAACAACAAATAGAAGGAGAAGAGTTTGTAAATACTGTTAAAAATGAAGTATTTAGTTCTAATAATATATATGTATATACACCAAAAGGAGATGTATTTGAGCTTCCTATAGGATCTACTCCAATAGATTTTGCTTATCGTGTTCATACATCTGTTGGACATCAAATGATTGGTGCTATTGTTAATAATAATATAGTAACTTTAGATTATAAGCTAAAAGATGGAGATATAGTAAAAATTAATACTAATAAAAATAATAAAGGTCCATCTAAAGAATGGATTAATATAGCTTATACTACAAGTGCTAAAAATAAAATTAAAGCTTTCTTTAGTAAAATAGATAAAGAAAAAGCTATATCAAATGGTAAAGATATATTAATAAAAACTATTAGAAGAAAAAAATTATCTGTAAATGAAATATTAGATTCTAAAAAGATAGAAGAAGCATTAGATGAGTTAGGTTTAAGTAAAGAAAGTGATTTATATTATGAAATTGGAATAGGTAAATATAATCCAACTATGATAATTAAAACTATATTGGGTGAAAAAAATGAAGAGAAAAAAGTAATTGATAAAGTTCTTAAGTATTCATCTAGAATAATGCAATCATCTGGAGATATAATAATAGATGGTATGACTGATTTAAAAGTATCTTTTGGTGGGTGCTGTACTCCTGTTTGTGGTGATGATATAGTAGGTTATATTTCTAAGGGAAATGGGATTACTATTCATAGAAAAAATTGTCATAATATATATGATTTAGATGATAGAATTATAAATGCTACTTGGAATCCTAATGTAGTTAAAAAATATGTTGTTAATATACTTATATATGTAGAAAAGAAAAATAATTTACTTTTAGATATTATTACTAAAACTACGTCATTAAATATAGGTATTAAAAGTATTAATACTATAACAAATGTAGATTATGATTGCTATGATATAAATATTTTAGTTGAAGATTTAGATACTTTAAATAAATATATGACAATTATTGGTAACTTAAAATATGTGAGTTCTGTAGAAAGAGGTAATAAATAATGAAAGTTATAGTTCAAAGATGCAAAAAAGCTAGTGTTGAAATTGATAATAAAATAAATGGAAAAATAGATAATGGTTATGTTTTATTAGTTGGTTTTTCATGTGATGATAATTTAGATATAGTTAAGAAAATGGCTAAAAAAATAGTTAATCTTAGAATATTTGAAGATGAAAAAGAAAAAATGAATTTAGATATTAAAAGTGTCGATGGTAGTATTTTATCAGTTTCACAGTTTACACTTTATGCTAAATTAAATGGTAGAAGGCCATCTTTTAGTTCGGCATTAAATTATAAAGATGCAAGTCTTTTATATGACCTTTTTAATAAAGAATTAGAAAGTTATAATATAAATGTTCAAACTGGAATATTTGGTGCTGATATGAAAGTTAAATTAATTAATGATGGTCCTGTTACTATTGTTATAGATAGCTTGGTGGATTTATGAAAAATAATATAAATTATAAATGGCTTAATATATTAATTATATGTTTAATAATATATTTATTATTTTTAATGAAGGGTATATGGTATGGTATTATTTCTAAAATATTTGCTATACTTCTTCCTTTTATAATTGCTTTTGGTATTTCATATGTTTTATATCCAATATTAAAGTTTTTAGTTAGTAAGAAAATTCCTAAAGGATTAGCTATTTTTATAATAGTTTTTGTAATAGTATTAATAACTGGTCTTACTTTATATTATGCACTTCCTTTATTTTTCAATCAGCTTATTAATTTATTATCTAATTTAGCTAAAGTATCTAATGATGTAGCTAGTAAATATAATATTGATAATAAAATAATAAATGATACTATAAATAAATATTCTAGTAAAATTATAGTATGGATAGGTGATATAATTTCTTCTGGTTCTTTTATAGCTTTACTTTCTAAATCGATTGATTATTTATCTAAAGTTGTAATTATTTTTATAGTATCTATATATTTTTTAATTGATATGTCAAAGATAAGATCAAAAATAAAAAAATATTTAATGAGACATGATAGAAAAAAATACCATTTAATATCTAATATTGATAAAGAAGTTACATCTTATTTAAAAGGTCTTGGAATATTTATGATTATACAGTTTTTTGAATATACAATATTATTTTTTATTATAGGTCATCCAAACTTTTTACTTTTAGGTATTTTAGCATGTATTACAACTGTTATACCTTATTTTGGAGGTATATTAACTAATGTTATAGCGCTTATAATAGCATCTGTTATATCTTCTAAAGTATTTATTTTAACGCTTATAATAACACTTATTTTTCCTAATATAGATGGATATATAATATCTCCAAAGATATATGGTAAAACAAATGAACTTCCACCACTTCTTACAATATTTGTAGTATTTGCAGGTGGTGCTTTACTTGGATTTTACGGTATTGTAATAGCTGTTCCTATAACCATTATGATAATGGCTATAATACGTTCTTATAAGTCTGAAATAAATAATAAAATAAAAAAAGTTAAACAAAAAATTTAACTTTTTTTTGAAATAAAAAGAATAGTATTTATTTTTTTAAAGTATTATTATATAATTTAATCATAGGAGGAAAATTGATATGACAGTAATAATTATAATAGCAGTTTTAGTTGTATTAATATTATTATATTTTATGAGTACCTATAATACTTTAGTTGGTTTAAGAAACAAAGTTAAAGATTCTTGGGCACAAATTGATGTAGTATTAAAAAATAGAAATGATTTAATACCTAATATTGTAGAAACTGTAAAAGGTTATGCTAAACATGAAAGTGGAACTTTAAAAGAAGTAATTGAAGCTAGAAGCAAAATGGCATCAGCAACTACTCGTGAAGATGAAATGAAAGCATCTGGTGAAGTTTCTCAAGCTTTAGGAAAACTATTTGCACTAGCTGAAAGTTATCCAGAATTAAAAGCTAATACAAATTTTCTTGATTTACAAAATAAGTTAAATGAAGTTGAAGAAAAGATTCGTTTTTCTAGACAATTTTATAATGATACGGTTTTAACTTATAAAAATAAACTTGAAATGTTTCCATCTAATATAGTAGCTGGTATGTTTGGATTTAAACCTGAAGCTTTCTTTGAAGCTACTGAAGAAGAAAGAAAAAATGTACAAGTAAAATTTTAGTCTACTATTTAAGTAGACTTTTTTTAAAGAAGGAGTGGGTATAGTGAAAAAAATATTAAAGTTTTTATTATTAAATATATTTATATTTATATTTCCATTAATAGTAAAAGCAAATAGTATAGATAAAATAGATATAGATATATATCTAGATAGTAATGGAACAGCTCATATAACAGAAGTATGGTCTGCTAATTTAACTGAAGGTACAGAAGGATATAAACCATATTATAATATAGGAAATGCAAAAATAACTAACTTTAAAGTTAGTGAAGATGGTAAAGTATATACTTATCAAAATAGTTGGAATACAAATGCATCTTTTAATAGTAAAGCATATAAAAATGGAATAAACTATATATCTGATGGATTAGAATTATGCTTTGGAATAAGTTCATATGGATATCATAATTATAAGTTAACTTATGATATAGAAGGGTTTGTAGCGTCACTTACTGATTCAGATATGATATATTGGAATTTAGTACCATATGAATTATCATCAAAACCTCAGGATGTACATATCAAAATATATTCAGATAATTATTTTAGTGATACTTTAGATGTATGGGGATATGGTAAATATGGTGCAACAACATATGTATATGATGGATATATAGAAATGAATTCTGATGGTATATTAAATAGTAATGAGTATATGACAGTACTTGTTAAATTTGATAAAGGTACATTTAATACTTATAATAAAATAAATCATGATTTTAAATATTATAAAGATATGGCTGATGAAGGTGCTAATAAATATAAAGAAAAAAAACCATCTATAATAGGCAGTATAATAGGTAGTTTTATTGTAGCTTTATTTAATATTGCATTTGGAATATTTTTTGTAACCTTAATTTTTAATGCAATAAAAACTGCTAATAATAAAGTAGGAACTAGAGTATTATCTTTTGGCAAAGGTGGTAAAAAAATACCAAAAGATATACCAAACTATCGTGATATTCCATTTGATAAAGATGTATTTAAGGCTTTTTGGATTGCAGAAAGTTATAAGTTAAACAAGAAAAAAACAGATATATTGGGTGCTATTTTATTGAAATGGTTAAAAGAAAAGAAAATTAGTATTAAAAAGGTAAAAACAGGCCTTTTAAAAAAGAGAGAAGAAAGTGCAATAGAACTATATATGAATACTGAATTTGATTATTATTTAGAATTATCTTTATATAGAATGATGTATGATGCAAGTGTTGATGGAGTGCTAGAATCTAAGGAATTTGAAAATTGGTGTAAAGAAAATTATGATAGGATTTTAAGATGGTTTGATGAAATTTTAGATACTGAATCTGAAAAATTAATTAAGGATAATAAAATTAGTATAGTAGAAAAAAATACATTTAAAATATTTAAATCTAAGGAATATTTAGTTGATTCAAAGGTAAAAGATGATGCTATTAAATTAAAAGGGTTAAAGAACTTTTTAGAAGAATTTTCAAGAATTGATGAAAAAGAAGCTATAGAAGTTAATTTATGGGAGTATTATTTAATATATGCGCAAATACTTGGTATAGCAGATAAAGTAGCTAAACAGTTTAAGAAGTTATATCCTGAAATAATGGAAAATAATGATTTTGGATATACATATAGTGACTTTGTATTTATTAATATGATAAGTTATAATGGAGTAAATAGTGCTACGACATCGCAAAGCAGAGCACAAAGCTATTCATCAGGTGGAGGAGGATTTTCATCTGGCGGAGGCGGAGGTGGATCATTTGGCTCTGGCGGCGGAGGCGGAGGATTCAGATAATATGAAAAAAATATTAAAGTTTTTATTATTAAATATATTTATATTTATATTTCCATTAATAGTAAAAGCAAATAGTATAGATAAAATAGATATAGATATATATCTAGATAGTAATGGAACAGCTCATATAACAGAAGTATGGTCTGCTAATTTAACTGAAGGTACAGAAGGATATAAACCATATTATAATATAGGAAATGCAAAAATAACTAACTTTAAAGTTAGTGAAGATGGTAAAGTATATACTTATCAAAATAGTTGGAATACAAATGCATCTTTTAATAGTAAAGCATATAAAAATGGAATAAACTATATATCTGATGGATTAGAATTATGCTTTGGAATAAGTTCATATGGATATCATAATTATAAGTTAACTTATGATATAGAAGGGTTTGTAGCGTCACTTACTGATTCAGATATGATATATTGGAATTTAGTACCATATGAATTATCATCAAAACCTCAGGATGTACATATCAAAATATATTCAGATAATTATTTTAGTGATACTTTAGATGTATGGGGATATGGTAAATATGGTGCAACAACATATGTATATGATGGATATATAGAAATGAATTCTGATGGTATATTAAATAGTAATGAGTATATGACAGTACTTGTTAAATTTGATAAAGGTACATTTAATACTTATAATAAAATAAATCATGATTTTAAATATTATAAAGATATGGCTGATGAAGGCGCAACTAAATATAAAAAATCATTTATTAAAGATAATTTCGCTATTATTTTATTTATTATAGTATTTGCTATTATTCTTTTAAGCATTGTACATAAACTTATACTTATAGCTATTAATTTTATAAAAAATAGCAGTAATATAATGAAGTATAAACCTATAAGAGTAAGTAAATATAAAAAATTTATTGGTAGTAAATTTATTAATTTTAAAAAGTATGGAAAGATATCATTAAAAAATATACAAAATTATCGTGATATACCATTTAATAATGATATATATAGAGCATTTTGGATAGCAGAAAGTTATAAGTTAAATAAAAAGAAAACTGATCTATTGGGAGCCATATTATTAAAATGGTTAAAAGAAAAAAGGATAAGTATAAGAAAAATTGAATCTAATTCAGCTTTATTAAAGGAACAATTTGTAATTGATTTAACTAATAAAAATATATTTTATAATGACTTGGAAGAAGAACTATATAAAATGTTAGTTAATGCTAGTTATAATTATATACTTGAATCTAAAGAATTTGAAAATTGGTGTAAAATTAATTATAAAGAAATTCTTAATTGGTTTAATAAAGTTTTGGATAATGAGACAGATAAATTAATATATGAAGAAAAAATTATTACAAAAACAATATCTAATAGTAGAATATATGTATCTGAATTATATGTTAATAGTAATTTAATTAAGGATGAAGTTTTTAAATTAAAAGGGTTAAAAAACTTTTTAGAAGAATTTTCAAGAATTGATCAAAAAGAAGCTATAGAAGTTAATTTATGGGAGTATTATTTAATATATGCACAAATACTTGGTATAGCAGATAAAGTAGCTAAACAGTTTAAGAGGTTATATCCAGAATTTATTGGAAATAATGAATTTGAAAATATATATAATGATTTATCTTTTATAGATATATTTTCTTCTAAAGCAATTGATAGTGCAGTTTCATCTAGAGAAGAATCATATAAATCTTTTGCTAAAGAAGATAGTTATGATCATAAAGAAAGGGCTAATAGATATTCATCAGGTGGCGGTGGATTTTCCTCAGGCGGAGGCGGAGGAGGTTCCTTCGGTTCTGGTGGTGGAGGCGGAGGCTTTAGATAAATCTAAAAATATTACTGATAAATATTATTGGTAATATTTTTTTATTATCATCTAATATTATAGGTGATAAATATGTGTTGCTGGTTTTTAATTTTTATATTATTAATACCTTTATATATAATTCTTCTACCATTTATTTTAATAATTGCATTTTTAAATTTACTTTTTAATTTATTTAATAATAATTGTTCTTGTAAATGTTATAATAAAAAGTAAAATTTATAATAATGTTTTGTAATAATTGACTAAATATAAAAAATAAAGTAAAATAAAGTTATGTTTTTAGTAAGAAGTGACAACTTACAAAAAAATAAAAGCATGACAAATTAATATTTATAAAATAAAGAGCACTTATGTGAAGTAGGGTGGCACCGTGGACAAGTAAGTTCATCCCTATATTTAAGGCTCTTTTTATATTGTAAGGAGGATAGATATGATAACAAAACCTAAAGGAACTAAAGATATTTATGGAACTTATGCTAAAAGATGGCAATATGTTTCTAAAGTAATTGATGAAGTTATGGAAAAATATAATTATGATTTTATAAGAACTCCAGTATTTGAATCAAGCGAGTTGTTTCATAGGGGAGTTGGAGAAACGTCTGATATAGTAAAAAAAGAAACTTATGATTTTACTGATCGTGGTGGAAGATGTATGACTTTAAGACCAGAAGGGACAGCTGGAGTAGTTAGAAGTTATATTGAAAATAAAATGTATGGTGATGATAAAGGATTAGTTAAATTATATTATAATTGTCCAATGTATCGTTATGAAAGACCGCAAAAAGGTAGGCTTCGTGAGCTTACTCAGTTTGGATATGAATTAATAGGAAGTGATGATCCTGTATGTGATGCTGAGGTAATATCAATTGCGGTTAATATATATAAAATACTTGGCTTAAAAGGTATAAAAGTAAATATAAATTCACTAGGAGATAAAGAATCAAGAGAAAATTATAGAAATGCTTTAGTTAATCACTTTAAACCAGTTATTAATGAATTATGCCAAGATTGTAAAGAAAGATTAGAAAAAAATCCACTTAGAATTCTTGATTGTAAAGTTGATTCAGATAAAGAAATAATGAAAAATGCACCTAAAACAATAGATTATTTAAATAAAGAATCTAAAGAAAGATTTGAAAAAGTAAAAGAATATTTAGATGTTATGGGTATTTCATATGAAGTTAATCCAAATGTTGTAAGGGGTCTTGATTATTATAATCATACTGTATTTGAAATTGAAGCTGATATTGAAGGTTTTGGAGCTCAAAATGTTATTGGCGGAGGCGGAAGATATAATGGACTTATAAAGCAATTATCAGGTCCTGATACACCTGCAATAGGTTTTGCTTCTGGTTTTGATAGATTAATGCTTGCGTTAGAATATGAAAATATAAAATTACCAGTTAATAATAGTGTTGATTTATTTTTACTATATGTAAATGAAGATGAAAAGAAATATGCAGTATATTTAACTAACGAACTTAGAATGAATGGTTTTATTGTTGAAACAGACTATTTAAATAAAAGCTTAAAAGCACAGTTTAAACAAGCTGATAGATTAAATTCTAAATTTACTATTGTATTAAATTCAGAGGATTTAAAAAATAATGAAGTTAAGGTAAAAAATAATAAAACAAAAGAAGAAGACATAGTATCTGTTGATGTGCTAATTTATTATTTAGATGAAAATTTAATTGATGATGATAATTGCTCTTGTACTGATGATTGTTCTTGTCAAGGTAAATGTAATTGTGAAAACCATGAAGATCATAAATGCAATTGTAAAGATTAAAAAATAAAAGTGAAAGTAGAAAGGAAACTAATTATGATTAATTTTAATGAATATTTTGATAAAGAAATAACTATTTCAGGGTTTGCTGAAAAGGTTAGAAATTTACAATGGGTTATATTTATTGTACTTAGAAATAAGTCTCAAAGAGTTCAAGTTACTATAGAAAAATCTGTAGAAGAAAATAAAGAAATGGTAGAAAAGTTAGCTAATTTAACTTGTGAATCTACTATTAAAGTAACAGGTATTTTAAAGAAAAATGAGAAAGTTAAAATGGGTGGTATGGAAATTATTCCAAGTAGTATTGAAATAACTTCGCTATCTTTACCAGAACTTCCTATTAATATAGCAAATAAAGATGCTGCTTTAATAGATACTAGGATGGATAATCGTTTTCTTGATTTAAGAAATGATTTAAATTTTAATATTTTTCAGATACAAAGTGAATTTGTAAGAGCTATGAGACAATATTTATATGATAATGATTTTACGGAAATACATACTCCAAAAATAATAGGTGCTGCATCAGAATCAGGTAGTGAAGTATTTGAACTTAAATATTTTGATACAAAAGCTTATTTAGCACAGAGTCCACAATTTTATAAACAAATGGCTATGGCATCAGGTTTTGGTAAAGTATTTGAAGTTGCTCCATGTTTTAGAGCAGAAAACTCTAATACCAATCGTCATGCTACAGAGTTTACTTCTTTTGATATAGAGTTTAGTTATATTAATTCATATGAGGATGTAATGGACTTAGAAGAAGAATTAATAGTTGCAGGTCTTAAAGGCGTAAAGGAAAAATATGGAACTTTAATAAAAGAGTTATATGGTGTTGATATTATTATACCAACAAGACCATTTCCAAGAATTAAACTTAAAGATTTATATAATGAATTAAATAAAAGATATGGTTATGAAATTCCTGATCATGATGTAGGTGATATGAATGCTGAGGCTGAAAAATTAACTAGTCGTTATGCAATGGAAGAATATGGACATGAATTTATATTTGTAACTGATTTTAGTAAAACTAAACGTGCATTTTATCATATGAGAAAAGATGACGTACCTCAAGGATATGATCTTATATGGAAAGGTGTTGAAATAACAACAGGAGCTCAAAGAGAACATAGATTTGAAATATTAGAAAAACAAGCAAAAGAAAAAGGACTTGGTGATGATATAAAATTTTATAAGGAATTTTTTAAATATGGATGTCCACCTCATGGGGGGTTTGCACTTGGAA
Organism: uncultured Muribaculaceae bacterium; assembly: GCA_964402155.1. Lineage (GTDB taxonomy): Bacteria > Bacillota_I > Bacilli_A > RF39 > UBA660 > Aphodocola. The sequence goes on from CAYOAY010000010.1 coordinate 21,274, forward strand.
TAGATAGAATGACTATGTTATTACTTAATCTTCCATCTTTAAAAGAAACTATGTTTATATTTAGAGGACCAAATAGAATTACTCCATAATTAATGTAAAATACTTTGTAATTAAGCAAAGTATTTTATTGTATTTTAATTAAAAATAATATATAATATTTTTAGTTTAAGGATAGGTGCATAATATGATAGAAGAACTATTAGATTTAGAAAAAGATTTTGCTAATAATGAATATTTTGGTACTAATGTTTGGACTGATGAAAAATATCGTGTTATAAGTGGTAATAACAGTGTATTATTATCAGCACCTCATAGTGTTAATCAAATTAGATTAGATGATGTAAGAAGTGCTGAAAAATATACAGGTGCCTTAGTTAGATATTTATCAAATTCTACTAGTTCTTATGGAATATTTCAGGTTTTTACTCATGCTGATCCTAACAATGATATAGAAAATAATTATAAAAATGCAATTATTAATTTAATTAATGCATATAATATTAAGTTATTAATAGATATACACTCTAGTACTTTTAGTGATGATACTGATATAGATATAGTTACTAATAATAGAAAGACTTTATTAGGAAATGATTCATTGTTTAATAAACTAAATAGTCTTGGTATAAAATATAATTTAAAAATAGATGAAAATAATATGCCAAATAAAGACAGTGAAAATGAAATTATTTCAGTTACATCTTTAATTTGTAATATACCATCTATTAGGATAGTTATAAATAATAAATCATTAGATATTTTGAATAATGAATTAAGTGTTAAAAAAATAATTAATTTAATAGAAGAGTTTATTTTATATTTTAATTATTCGTAAGTGTAAAGTAAATAAAATTACTTGTATATTTATGTGTAATAGTGATATAATATAAATGACCTGGAAGTATCGCAAGCTAGCACATTTAACCCGCTAAGATATAATAGGGAATCAGAACCAATGATGGTGTTCATGCTTAAATTTATTTAAGAAGTCTAAAGTCATTGTGAGATACCCACCTGCTTATAGTGCAGGTTTATCTTGTTAGTAAGCGACCTTTTGGGTCATTTTTTAATGTTTTAAGTAGGTGATTATATGAATTGGTCTATAAGATTAGAAAAAATAATAGGAATAGATAATTTAAATAAATTAAATAATACTCATGTATTAATTGTGGGAATTGGTGGTGTAGGAGGTATTTGTCTTGAAATGCTTGCAAGGTGTGGTATTGGAAATATTACTATTTGTGACTATGATGTATTTGAAGAAAGCAATTTAAATAGACAAATATTATGTTTAAAAGAGAATATTGGAGAATATAAAACTTTGGTAGCTAAAAAAAGAATAAATAGCATTAATCAAGATATTAATGTTAATATAATTAATAATAAAATAGATGAAGATATATTAAATAGCCTTTTAAATATAGATTATATTATAGATGCTTGTGATGATATTAATGCTAAAGTATTATTAGTTAAATATGCATTAAATAATAATATTAAAATTATATCTTGTTGTGGTACTGGAAATAGAACTAATCCATCTAAACTTGAAATATCTAATATATGGAAAACTAGTTATGATCCGCTAGCTAAAAAATTAAGAAGTTATCTTAGAAAAGAAAAAATTAATTATAAATTACCTGTTGTATATTCTAAAGAACAACCTATAATAAAGACTGATAGATATGTAGGTTCAATATCTTTAGTACCAAATTCAGCTGGTATTTTACTTGCAAGCTATGTTATAAACGATATTGTTAAAGTAAATTAATGATGTCTTGAATTTAATATAATTTAATGATACAATAACTATTATAAAAATAGGAGTTGAAAATATGAATAAAAAGAAAATATTATTAATGATTTTAAGTGCTATTAGTATGTTTATATTTAGTAATAATGTAACAGCTGCAAGTAGTTTATCATGTAGTGATACTGTGCTTGAAAAAGATATTGTATGTAATATAAAAACAGATGAAACTGTTTATATTACATCTAGTTTAAAAATAGTAAGTGTAAGTGGTGAAAATAATAGCTATAGTGGTAAAAAAGCTACCTTTACGAGTGATGGTGCAATTAGTTTTAAACCTACTTCAGAAGGAGAATATAAAATAAAAATTGCAAATGTTGATGAATCATTCACAAATACTAAAACAGTTATAGTAAGTGAAAAAAAAGTTATATCAACAACTGCTATAACAACAATTAAGAAAAAATCTAGTAATAATTTATTAGATAAAATAATTGTTAATAATGAAGAAATTAAAGATTTTTCTAGTAATAAAACAAAATATTATTTAACAGTAGAAAATGATGTTGAAAGTATATTAATTGATGCAGTAGCATCTGATGAATTATCAAGTATTGATATTACTAGTCCTAAAAAACTTATAGTAGGAGATAATGAATATACTATTAGTGTTACTGCAGAAGATAATTCTATTAAATATTATAAATTAATCATTACAAAAAAAGATAAAGAAATAGAAAAGTCTAGTGATACAGATATTAAAAATATTGTTGTAAAAAATTATAATTTAAAATTTGATAAATATTCTAAAACTTTTTATTTAGATATTAATAATAATGATTCATCTATAGATATAGAAGTTATAACAAATGATGATTTAGCTAAATATGAAATTATTGGTAATGAAAAATTAAAAGATGGTAGTATAATTAAAATAGTTGTTACTGCAGAAGATGAAAGTACAGATACGTATAGAATAATAATTCAAAAAGAAAAAAGAAATTTAAGCCCTATATTAATAGTATCTTCTATAATTATTTTATTTATAATAATTATTATAATAATAATATTAATTAATAAAAAGAAAAATAATTCTAATAAAAAGAAAATAAAAAAAGAAAAGGATGAAAAAAATATTTCTAGTGAAGATTATAATGATGATAAAACAATAGAAATACCTTCTTTAAATAATGACAATAAAAATAATAGTTCAAATTTAAAAGATAATGATGAAGAAGAAACTAAAATGTTTTCTTATGATAAAGATAAAAAAGATGATGATATATCAAAAATAATAGATGATGAATTAGAAAAAACAATTACATTTGATGATGATTTTTAAGAAATAATAAAAGACTTCAAAAAAGATTTTAGAAGTCTTTTTAGATCGAATTTTTAAAATCATAGTTTAATTGTGATAAAAAATGATGCTTTTTATAATAGTTATTTAATGTAAAGTATAACTTTCTCCTGTAAACTTAAGTTAAAAATATTGACTTAGGGGGGGGGTGTTTATGATATTATAGACAAGTAAGATAGTAAGAAAATACTTATCTATAAGCAAGTAAAGGAGTAAAAAAATGAAATTAAATAAGCAAAATAAAATAATAGTTGGAGTATT
>CAYOAY010000011.1:0-24033 GCA_964402155.1 uncultured Muribaculaceae bacterium
ACAAAAAATAGACATTTTTACATTTTGTAACTGAAAAACTCGGGTTATAACATACAAATTAATCTGTTTAACCAAAAAATATTTTCAGAATTATATTTAACAAAATATAAATTATACAAAAAATAATAATTATATATCACTAAATTTTATTAAACTTAAAAAGCCAACTTTTAGTTAGCTTCTTAAAATTAAATCTTAAGTTTACTTTTGATTTTATAAACTCCTACATTTATTTAACTTTTAAAATATTTTTCTTTTTTAAAAATATTATAGTGCCAACTAATCCAATTAGTGATATAGCACCAATTAATATACTGCTACCAATATTGTCAGAAGTATCAGGATTTTTTACCATAATATTATTAGAATCTTTAGTTCCTAAAGTATAAATACTAAAATGATTAGTTTTAAATATTGCATAACCATCTTTAATAGTTACTTCATATTCATCAATTTTCCCATCTTCATTTATATAATATGCTGCTAAAGATTTTCCTTTAAGTTTTTCTGGAATAGGAATTTTAACTTCAAATGTTCCATTTTCTAGTTTAGTTATAAATGTTTTTAAGCTATCAGAATATAATTTAATATCATAAGTTACACTATCAGTTAAATTTAATAAACCAATAATTTTCTCATATTCACTTCCACTAGTTAATTCTTTTACTTTAATTTTGGCATCCATAGCTATATTTGCATTTGAATTAATTTCAATACCAGTAATTAAATCTACTGTTTTCATAGTAGGAATAATCATTTTAGAACTATCCCTTCTAATAATGGCACTAAACTTATCATTATTTTTTGAACCTAATAAATTAAAATCAAAAACTAAATCATCTTCTCTAACACCAGCAACGCTAAACTCTTCTTCAAAAACTGCTGCAAAATCATCATAAGTTGATATACCCTTTTTATCTAATAAAAGCTTACGAGCAGTAGATAAATAAGTCACCTTTATTTTAGATTTACCCAAATAATCATCAACTCTTTTTTGAGCTGCAGCTTCTATATCATCAGAAGTATTTTTAGTTTCACTTGGAACGTAAAAGAATGGATATGGTATAATGCTAGTTGGCTCATAATTATCATCAAATGTAGTATCAGATACAAAATATGTAACACCATCATAACTAATATATCCCTGACCTAATAAAGTATACCCTTGAAGATAGTCCCCACCCTCAAAAAACATTTTTATAAACTTGAAATCTACATTTTTATAATCAAGTGATTTAAATAATTCCGTAGAATTTAAATTGAAAAATATATCATCATAGTAAGTAAAATACTTATACTGATAATCAACTAATTCTATATCTTCTACAGTGTATGAGATTTTATTTTTAAAATCATCTTTTAATAACTCATCTATTTTAGTTTTTACGTTTTCATCATAGACATATTTAATATTTGGACGGCAAGTTTTCCTAACTTGTTCTTTTTTACCTGCATCCTCTACATCCATTACAAATTCAATCTTAGAAAAATCTTTTGCATACCAATCACCAAGTTCAAGTCCAATAGGTTGTAAATTTTCATCTACCAAACCAAAAATAAGTGCAACAGCAAAGTGAATTTCAGAAGTTGGAACAGTAGATTTAAGTTCAAATTCTCCTTTATCATTCAAGTACTGTTTAAAATATTCACAATTTTCAGTCGTAGTTTCTTCTGCTTTAACACTATTTAAAGCGCATAACATCATCGCTAAAGATATCAAAAACACCCCTAAAATTTTTTTAATACTTTTCATATATTGTACTCCCTTCTTATTTAAAGATAAAGTTTTTTCTCTACCTTACCTATTTATAATATCATACCACCTCCCCCCTTTCAAGTTTTTTATAAATTTTTTTTGCAAATTATATTATAGATATTCAAAATAATTTATATAAAAATTGTAATTTTTTTTGCAAATTATATTGTATAAAAAAAGCAAAAAGTATAAAATAATTTGCAAATTTACTAAAAAGGAGAGAAAAACAAAAAAAGAAGAGAACTCACTCTCGACAGTCGTTTTCTCTTCTTTACCAATTTGTCTTTCGAGTTTATAATGATACTACTAAAATCAAGAAATTTCAATAGCAATTTCCAAGAAAAATTAAAATATTATAATAATGGCAATACTAATTGTGATATTAAATGCTCTAAATGTGAGTCAACTAACTTAATTTCACATGGCTATTATAAAAGGAATTTGATTTATGAATGCAATCATATGCATATTAAAATGATTGTTACTATTAAAAGGGTAAAATGTAAATCTTGTTGTTTAACTCATGCTTTATTGCCCATAGATATTGTGCCTTATAAGATAACATCTTTTAAAGTTATAATTAAATGTTTATTTGATGATAATTACTATACAATTAAAGCAAAAAGATAGAAATTATTTTCTATTTAGGATGTAAATAGTAACTAAAGATTTAATTATGAATATATAAAATAAAAAAAGACTAACAGCTTTAATACTATTAATCTTTATTTATTATTATTCTTTTTTAAATATTTAATTTTTTCATCTACTAAATATTTTGATAATGCATCTTCTATACTTGGTAATGCTCTTTTATCTAAACAATTTATAGTAAATTTTTCTTTTACAGTATCTATTTCAACACACCCAAATATTATATTTGTCATTATTTCAAAATCATTTAACATATCTGGTGTAATAGAAGTATAAGAATATCTTCCAAAAAAACGTTTAATACCAATTAACATTCTTTTATTAGTAAATACAATAACAGCTGTATAAAAAGGCATCTTCCAATTAGTATCTTTTTGACCTGCAAAAGAAAATAAAACAACCTCATCATCATTTATATGTTCTTCTACTATCTTACAATGACTTTTAACTCTCCAAGCTATAGTTTTAGGATATTTTTTCAAAAAAGTCTTGCAACTTTCATAAACACTTTTGTCCATATTATTCTCCTAAATTATTATCACTAAAAAACTTCTTTATTGTATCTAAATCTGTATATCCTTCATTTTTATCTACTAAAGTACCATTTTCAGTTACAATAACTAAAGGTGTACCCCACTGTCCACTAAAAATATCAAAAGAAGACTCAAAATTCTTCCAAGTATCTTCATTAAGCTTATCAGTATCAATATAATTTACCGTTACATTCATATCATCTGATGCTTTCTTTAAAATTGGAGTGAATTTTTCACAAAAACTACATGTAGGTCTTGCAATTAAAATTACATTACGAGTAGGTTCTTTAATTAAAGATAAATATTCATCTATTGTAATTTCATTAAAACCAGCTTCAGTTAATGAAACACTTTCTATAGTATTATCATTAGTATTATCTTTTTTTATAAATGATGCTCCTATAGCACAACCTACTACTAAAGCAACTGCTAAAACTATTCCAATTACTTTTAGAACTTTAAAGATTAATTCTTTACTTTTTGATTCTGAAATAATAACTGATGCTGTAATTACTGATGCTATCATTGTTACTAATAACATAATTATTGCTATTATTAATAATACATTTGTCATACAAAAACTCCTTTCATATAAACAATTATACTACAAAAAAATAAGAATTTAAACATAATTCTTATCTTTTCTTATCTTCTAGCATTGATAGTATCTTTTGTTTTCCATTTTTAAGTTCTGATATAGAACCACTAGTATTTAATGTATTAATAATATCAGATGCAAAAGAAGAACAATCAATTTGCTTATACCAAAATGCTTCATAAGCATCTTTATCAACATAAGTTAAATTAGTAGAATATAATTTATCAAATAAACCTTGCTCATAAGCCTTATTAAAACAGTCTAATCCACTAGTAAACATAGAAAACGTAGATATTAAAAATACTTTTTTTGCTCCCTTATCTTTTAAATCGGATGCAACATCTAACATAGAAGAGCCTGATGCTATCATATCATCTATTACAACAGCAGTTTCTCCTTTTAAATTACCACCTAAATAATTATGTGCAATTATAGGATTTTTACCATTAACTATTTTACTATAGTCTCTTCTTTTATGAAACATACCGACATCTGAACCAAACATATTAGCATAATATTTTGCCCTGTCAAAAGCTCCAGCATCTGGACTTATAAATTTTACCCTTTCAGGATCAAAATCTTCATTTTTTATAAATTGTTCTAATATTACATTAGTTGGATAAAAATTTTCAAATGACATTCTATTTGGAACAGCATTTTGAATATCCGGATCATGTACATCAAAAGTAACTATTGTATCTACACCTAAGCTTTCTAATTCCTGTAGTGCAAGCGCACAGTCTAAAGACTCCCTTCCTTTTCTTCTATGTTGCCTTGATGAATATAGCATAGGCATAACAACTGTTATTCTATCAGCCTGCCCTCTTGTTGCAGATATAACCCTTTTTATATCTTGATAATGATCATCTGGACTTTTATGATTATCATATCCATACATTTTATATGTTTCACTATGATTACCAATATCTGATAATATATATAAATCTTTATCTCTTACAGTATCTTTTATTACAGCCTTTCCCTCACCATTATTAAATCTAATTATATCAGTAGGTATTATAAAACTATTGCTTTTACTCCTTCTTTTAATTAAATTACTATCGATTTTCTCTCCAAATTCCTTACAGTTATTCATAACTATAAGTCCTAACTCATCTTGATATTTGCTACTCATAATTCTCCTTTCAAAATAAATAAAATCAACACAAAAAAGTGCTGATCTCATTTTAAAAATATAAAAGCATTAATAAATAAAAACATATCTAATTTTAAAATATTTTTAGTCATATTAACACCTCTTACATATAAATTATATCAAATAATACTATAAAAACAAATATTATTTATCTTTTTTTAAATATCTTTCTTCTTCACTAAAAACACATCCACAGTACTTTTGCATATAAAGACCTAAACTTCTAGCTTTATTTTGTCCATATCTAAAACCAGGTCTAAAATCTTTATATAAAAACTCTATATTATATTTTTTAGATAACATTTGACATGTTTTTATTAATAATTCATGATCTTGATACGGACTAATAAGTAAAGTAGTAGAAAAAGCATCATAAGAATTTTCTTTAGCATACATAGCTACTTTTTCTAACCTACATAAATAACAATAACCACATCTATTATCTAATTTATCTATAACATTTAAACAAAAGCTTCTTAAACCATAATAATCGTCTATTATAAGTGGTACATTAATACTTTCATTATATTTCTTTAACGTATCAAGTCTTGCTTCATATTCTTTATATGGATGAATATTAGGATTATACCAATAACTTGTTATATCTATATTTTCTTTTTTTAATTCTTCTATACAATATACACTACAAGGTGCACAACATGTGTGTAATAACAGTTTCATAATTCTCCTTTTATTTATACTTTTTTGATAAAGCATTTTCGCAATAATACATTTGCTCATTTACCATATTTAAATTATATTCGACCCATTTATTAATATTATCATCACTAGGTTCTAAAACAATTTTAGAAATAGAATCTCTATAATATTTTCTTGTTAATAAATGATTTTTTGACATATATAATACCGGACTTTCTATTTTTGAATTTAAATTTTGTCTTGTTAACTTAAATATTTCACTATATTCAAAAAGTCTAGCAAGTCTTGTATTTCCATTTCCAAAAGGTTGTAATGCTGCTATATAAAAATGCTCTATAAAAGGCTTATAAAATACATCTATTTTAGAGCTATATGATGCTTCTTTCATAAATGAATATAATTTCTTTAAATATGGTTTAATTTCATCTTTAGAAGGTGGAATATAAGATAATATTTCTTTACCATCTTTAACTTCACAAACATATGTTTCAAAATTTCTTACTTGATAATTTTCTTTTTTATCATCACTAGTACCAGTTATTAAAAGTCTGTGGACTTGTTCTAGCTTTCTAGTTGTAAGCGGTTGATTAGATAATATTATATTTGTCATAACGTCAATAGATGATTTAATCATTCCATTATTTGAATTTAATTCTAATTCAAGCATAAATGGGTCTTCTTGCTCCATTTCTTGATTATTTTTAAGTTCCATACGTTTTAATGTTCTTAAAAAAATATCTTTTTCTGATGGAACTAATCCATCTATCATTTCTAAATACTTCTGATACTCATCTATAGTATCATTTATATATTCTATAGTTGATGGTTTTAATTTATACTCCTTAATTTTATCTAATGCTTCCATAATATATCCCCTCTTTTTGTGGCATATATTATCATTATTTTACTATTTTGTCAAATTGACCAACTTATTATCATTTTTTTATTTGTTTGCATGATTTTTGTATGTTTGCAAACATTTTAGTAAATTCTGCTAATTTTTGCATATTTTTCACTACTTCAAATCCTCGCAAATCCTTATAAAATAAGCTATTTACCGCAACATTATTTGTACTTCTTACCAGAGTCACATGAACTTGAATATCTTATATTATAATTATTATGAATATTTATAGTATTATCAGTATTTCTTTATTTTCCAGACTAGATATCATTTGTATTATTAGTGTTATTAAATAATAAATTTAAAATAGAAAGTTACACTTAACTTTTTATGAATAAATTTTCAAACTCCCCTTGCCTTACCATACTTTTTAGATATAATCTTTCTTAAAATATCAACAGGAACAACAGTAAAAGATAATATAAGCATAATTATAAATTCTTTAATAGTAAGAGGTACTGTTCTAAACGTTTTACCACCATAATACATAAGAACAACTTGAACAATTACTATAAAAGATATAATAAAAATAAACATTTTATTTTTAGATAAATTAGATAATATATTTATTCTTGATGTATGAGCATTAAAACAATTAAATATACCTGCAAAAATAAATAATCCAAAAAATGCTGTCATAAAAGACTTATTATTTACAAATAAATCTTTTATAAAAGGAAGTTTTAAAAATAATACACATAATAAAGTTGTATAAAGACCTGTTATTATTATTTCACTTGCCATATAACTATTTATAATATTTTCATTTTTATTTTTAGGTTTTTCCATCATATATTCTAAAAGTGCTGGTTCAAACGCAAAAGCAAGACCCGCAAGTGTATCCATAACCATATTAATCCATAACATTTGAATTACAGTAACTGGTGTATCAACTCCAATAAAAGGTCCAATTATAGATATTAAAAGTGCACATAAATTAACTGTTAGCTGAAAAATTACAAACTTTCTTATACTTTTAAATATAGTTCTTCCATATAAAATAGCTTTTGATATAGATAAAAAATTATTATCAAGTATTACTATATCACTAGCTTCTTTAGATACTTCACTTCCCGAGCCAAAAGCAAAACCTACATCTGCTTTTTTAAGTGCAGGAGCATCATTTACACCATCACCTGTCATTCCAACAACTAAATCCATCTCTTTAGATACTCTAACTAACCTTGACTTATCTTGTGGAAGACTTCTTGCTACAACTTTTAAATTAGGTATTATTTTTTTTAACTGTAAATCACTCATATTATTTAATTCATCAGATGTTAACACAATATCTTTATTGCTATTTATTAAACCTACTTCACTAGCTATTGAAACAGCTGTATCTTTATTATCACCTGTTATCATAACAGTTTGAACACCAGCTTTTTTAACAAGACTAATACCTTCAAAAGCTTCTTTCCTTATTTCATCTTTAATATAAATTAAACCTACAAAAGTAAGATCTTTAAATAACTTTTCTGTTAAATTATTACTAGTTGCAAAAGCAACTACTCTTATTTTATTTCTTGTTTGATTATATATTAAGTCATTAATTTTATTTTTATTAGAAAACAATATTTTCTTTCCATTTTCATCATAACAATATTTACAGTTATTAATAATTACTTCTGGTGCACCTTTAATTAAATTTCTAGCTACATTATCATCAATTACAGTTATCATATATTTATTTTTACTATCAAAAGCAATAGTTTTTATCTTTTTTATATTATTTTTAATAGGTTCTTTAAAAAATGATAAAATACATCTATCAGTTGTATTACCACCTATTATTTTATCTTTATCATAAACACTAGCATTATTAACAATCATAGATACTTTTAATATTTCTTTATAATTATTATTTTTAAGTTTTTTTTCATTATCATATTCATTTAATAAGCCATCTACAACTTTAATAGGCTTTAGTTTTCCTTCTGTTATTGTACCTGTTTTATCACTAAATAATATATTAATATTACCAGCCGTTTCAATACCAACCATTTTTCTTACTAAAACATTATTTTTAAGCATTCTTTTCATATTAGATGACAATACTAATGTAATCATCATAGGAAGTCCTTCTGGAACTGAAACTATTATAATTGTAACACTTAAAGTTAAAGCATATATAATATGTGAAATTAATAAATTAACATTACTTAATGTATTTATTATAAGTGGCATAGAAAAATTATTATCAACTACAATCACTGAAAAAAGATAAGAAAATGATGCTAAAAAAGCTCCTATATAGCCAAATGTACTAATTATTTTAGCTAAATTTCTAAGTCTTAATTTTAAAGGACTTATAGGTGATTTTTCCTTTAATTCAGATGCTATTTTTCCATAAAAAGTATCTTCACCTACATTAGTTACTTTTAAAATAGCTTCACCAGAATATATTACAGTAGCCCTATATAATTTATTTTTTATAGTAACATTATTACCTTTTACTTCTTCTTTACTAATTTCTTTTGCCTCTCCATTAATAGTTGACTCATCAACACTTACTTTTCCACTTAAAATAATTCCATCAGCAGGAACTTTATCACCTGATTGTAAAAGTATAATATCATCTTTAACAACATCATCTACTGATATTTCAATTACCTTACCATCTCTTTTAGCCTTACATTTCAATTTAGATGATTCTTCTTGTAACTTACTAAATGCTTTTTCACTACCATATTCTGATATAGTTGAAATAAAAGATGATATGAAAATTGCTATTAAAATACCTAATGTTTCAAACCAATCAAAATCTTTAAATAAAAATACTATCTTTATAGCAAGTGCTATTAATAATATTTTAATTATAGGATCTCCTAAAGATTCTACTAATAAAGAAATAAAACTATTTGTCTTTTCATTTGAAATTTTATTTGTACCATATTTTTTTCTATTTTGAGTTACTTTTTCATTACTAAGCCCATTATATTTATCCATAACTCCTCCTTACTTAATCTTATTTAAGTAATATTAATTTATTATTTATTAAATTCGACAAATATCTTTTAAATACCAAATATTTTTTTTTTACATAAACTAATATAGAAACCTAATTTTAGAAAGGAATGTGTTATTTTGAAACAAACACTAGATAGTTTAAAAATTAATCAAACTGGAGTTATATATTCTATTAACACCAGCTACTATATAAAAAAAAGATTATTCAATTTAGGTATAATTAAAGGCACTAAAATAAAACCTCTTTATAAAAGTCCTTTTAATGATCCTAAAGCTTATCTTATTAATCAAGCAGTTATAGCTTTAAGAAATAAAGATGCAAAAAATATTATAGTTATAGTAGGTGATAATAATGAATAATAAAAAAGTTGCATTAATAGGAAATCCAAATGTAGGCAAATCAAGTATTTTTAACTATTTAACTAATCTTAACCAACATACTGGAAACTGGACTGGTAAAACAGTAGAAAGTGCAGTAGGTACTTATAAATATAATAATTGTTATACTATAGTTGATTTACCTGGTACATATTCTCTTTTTTCTTCATCTTTTGAGGAGAAAGTCTCTAGAGATTATGTATGTTTTAATAAGTATGACTTAATAGTTATTGTAATAGATGCTACCATGTTAAAAAGAAATCTTAATTTAGCTCTTCAAATACTAGAAATTAATAAAAATACAATTTTATGTGTAAACTTAATGGATGAAGCAAAAAAATTAGGAATACAATTCGATTTAAATAAATTATCTTCTATATTAAAAGTACCTGTTATTGCAACTAGTATAAATGACAAAAAGAGCTTAAAAAAATTAACTAATCAAATAGATAAAAGTTTAGAAAATAAAAATATAAATAATAATATAATTAAATATAATGAAAAAATAGAAAATGTAATAAATAAGTTGAATATAACTATAACTAAATATACAAATATTAAAATAAATAGATTCTTATTAATTAGTCTTCTTAATGATGATAAACATTTTAATAATAAAATATATGAATATTTAAATATTAATAAAAAGAATATTAAAGAAATTAATAATGTAATAAATATATGCAAAAATTATTTAGCTACTAATAAAATTCTTGATTATGAAGAAGAAATTATTAAAACAATAAATTATACTAATGATAAAATTTTTAATGTAATTATTAAAAAAGAAAAACAAAAAAATATTAAAGTAGATAAAATTTTATCTTCTAAATTATTTGGTATACCAATTATGTTATTATTTTTCATATTTATACTGTGGATAACTATAACATTTGCAAATTATCCATCTAAATTATTATCTAACTTATTATTTTCTATAAATAATTATATATCTAAATTTCTTATATTTATTAAAGTACCAGAAGTTATAAGACAAGTTTTAATAGATGGAATTTTAAAAACATTATCTTGGGTAATATCTGTTATGCTACCTCCTATGGCAATATTTTTTCCATTATTTACACTATTAGAAGAAATAGGATTTTTACCTAAAATAGCATTTAACTTAGATAAATTATTTAATAAAGCTAATTGTCATGGAAAACAATCTCTTACAATGTGTATGGGACTTGGTTGTAATTCCTGTGGTGTTACAGGATGTAGAATAATTGAATCTAAAAAAGATAGAATAATTGCTATTTTAACTAATTCATTTATACCATGTAATGGTAGATTTCCAAGTTTAATAGCTATTATAACTATGTTTTTAGCTACTGGATATTTTTCTTCTTTTAAAGCATCTATTATACTTATGTTTATAATTATAATAGCAATATTTATTACTTTAATTATATCTAAATTATTATCTAAAATAATATATAAAAATGAAGAAAGTACATTTATATTAGAAATACCACCGTTTAGAAAACCTAATATTAAAAAAGTAATTGTAAGATCTATTTTTGATAAAACATTAAATATTTTAAATAGAGCTATATGTGTTGCAGCACCATTTGGTTTAATTATATGGTTATGTGCAAATATTAAAGTTGGTAATATAAGTATTTTAAAACACTGTACTAATATATTAGATCCTATAGGAAATATATTTGGTGTTGATGGAACTATTCTTATGGCACTTATTTTAGGATTTCCTGCAAATGAAATAGTAATACCAATAATTATAATGAGTTATATGAATACTTCATCTTTAACAGATTATAACAATTTATTAGAACTTAAAAATTTACTAATTAATAATGGATGGAATACAATAACAAGTATATGTAGCCTATTTTTAATACTATTTCATTTTCCATGTAGTACTACTATACTAACAATTAAAAAAGAAACAAATAGTAAAATACTTACATTTATAGCATTTTTATTACCTACTATAACAGGATTATTAATTTGTTTTATAATTAATACTTTATATAATTTATTTTAAATTTTATCAATTGTAACATTAGTATAATAATACTTTAATATTTGATCATATTTATAACCACTATTTGCCATACCATTTGCACCATACTGACTCATACCAACACCATGACCATATCCTCTTGTTGTAAATGTTACATAATTATTATTTATTAAAATATCAAAGTCTGCTGATCTAAGATTAAGTAAATTTCTAATTTCAACTCCAGTATATATATTATCACCAACTTTTATTTTAGATATTCTATTACTTTCATCTCTTGATAATATTTCAATTATACTATTAGAATTAAAATCAAATCCAAGCTTACTAGATATATCATCAAAATATATATTAGTAGTTCTTAAAAAAGAAGATGAATTAGTATCCCAAGAAGATACAACAGATTTTAAATAAGCTATATCATTACCCCAAACATTTTGAGAATCCTCTGTATACCCATTACTAGTTGAATGATATACTGCATCAATTAATTTACCATTATATTTTATACATAAATTCTTAGTACCCATAACCGCATCTTTTACTTTATTATAATAAGTATTATAGTTACTACCAAAAAACTTTTTTAACTCATCATTAGACTTATAATTTTGAGTAGAAATAGTATCTGTTATGCTTCTATTTTGCTCAATTAACTTTAAAGTATATGTTCTAGATGCTATAGCCTGTGCTTTTAGTGCTTCTATATTAAAAGATGCAGGCATTTCAGATGCTACTACCCCTATTAAATATTCATCCAAATCAATATTTATAACTTCACCATTTGATCTATTTAACGTAATTACTATATTATTACTATTATTATTTTCACTACTTGTTATATTAGTATTACTAGATACATCTTCTTTTTTTACATTAATATTACTAGATACTTTCTTTTCATTAGATAAATTATTCTTATTAGATACTTCTTCTTTCTTTATATCATTAATAGTAGAATTAACTTCTGTCTTATCATAATTATCTTCTTTTATAATATCAGTTTTATTATTATCTATTTTATCTATATTAAATTTTGGAATACTTTTATCAACTATACCATATACATATTTATAATTACTATCTACATCTTTTATATCACTTACATTATTAGATAAATATACACTACCAATCATTAAACCACTCATAATTAATATGGCATAACTTCCATTAAATTTAATATTTTTATCCTTTATAAATTTCTTTATTTTATCAATTAAACTATATTTATCTTTATCAAAAAAACTACCTATTTCTATACTATCATCTATATATAAATATAAAATATTATTTTTAATTTTATACTTATTAAACATATATATCACCATATTTATTTTTCTCTTATTATTACGTTTTTATACCGTTTTATTTCTTTTACAAATATAGACTCATTATTATTTAAAGCAAATATATATATTTTATATAAACACCTAGTTAAAGCTACATAAAATAATCTTCTTTCTTCTTCATATGGATAATATTCTTTATAATTATTAACAAACTTAAGTATTTCATGATCTTTATACTTATTTGGAAAACCATTAGACAAAGAACTTACATTAACTAAAAATACATATTTTGCCTCAAGCCCTTTACTTTTATGAATAGTCATCTTTCTATAATTAACATTATCTATATTTATATTTAATAAATCATTATTATTTCTTGATAAAATTAACAAGTCATCTATATTTTCTTCTTTAATTACCTTTAAAATACTTTCATTTAAATTATTATAATAAATTATTTCTACAGGATTTTTAACTCTTATTTTAGATTTCATATTTTTATATATTTGCCCTTTATTTTTCATAATAAATTTACCTGCAATATTTATTAATTCTTTAGAATTTCTATAAGTATATTTTAATTTAATTATTTTTGCAAAAGGAAAATATCTTTTAAAGTTTGTAATTATTTTAATATCTGTTCCACTAAATCTATATATAGACTGAAAATCATCTCCAACTGCTAGAAGTTTAGCATCACTTAAGTTTAATAATTTTTTAATTAATAAAAATTTAGTATATGAAGTATCTTGATATTCATCAATAATTATATATTTATATCTTATTTTAGACTTATCTAAATACTTAATAGCAAGATTTATCATATCATTAAAATCAATTAAATTCTCTTTATTTAAATAAGATTCATAACATATATAACACTTCATAATTTCTTTTATAAGTTCTTTTTCTTTAACATTAGCTTTCTTTAAAAACTCATAAAATTTATCTAAATTATAATTCTTAGATTTAAATAAATTAATAAATGTCTTAATTAATAAATACATCTCTTCTTTATTAATTTTATATAATCCAAATAATTTATCATTAGAAAATGAATCAATAATAATATCTGTTAACATATCTTCTGTTAATAGTTCTTTTTTATTACCTATTATTTTAAGTGCTAACTTATGAAATGTTAAAATATCAATATTATCTATATTTAGTTTTTTCCTTAAACTATTGCATGAATAATTAGTAAATGAAATACATAAAATATCTTTTTTATCTATCTTTTTAACATTTATAAGATATTTTATTTTTTCAACTATTACACATGTTTTACCACTTCCAGCACCTGCTATAACTAAAATATTATTTCTATTTGACTTAATAACTTTCTTCTGATACTTATCAAGTTTTATCTCTTTATTCATACATATCACTTCCCATTATAATTATTATAAAAGAAGTAATATATCCCTCGTTTTATATATCAAAAAAAGAATCTATTTTTTAGATCCTTAAATTTTTACATGCTTTTTATAAATTTATTTCATAAATTATTTTTCAAATAATCTATTCTTTTAAGTATTCTATCTTTACCTAAAAGCTTCATAATATCATAAAGGTTTGGAGTCATAGCTTTAGTAGTTAATGCTATTCTAATTACCATTGAAATATCTCCTACATGGCCTTTATAATTATCAGGATTTTCTTTATATTCTTTTACTTCTCTTGCATATCCTAAATGCTCAGATAAATCTTTTATTTTATCAAACCAAACAGATTGTTCATCTTTATCATCATAATATTTTTCTATATAAGTATTCATTATATTTAATATTTCTTCTTTATCAGTTATATTTGTAAACTCATAATTTTTATCTTCTATATCAAATAATTCATCATACATATACCAAACAAGTGATTTAACTTCACTAAATGAAGAATAATCTTTTCTAGGTTTTTTTTGCTCTCTTTCAATATTTAAAAGTCCAATAGTAAAGTCTTTATATTTAATAATTAAATCATAAAATTCTTTATCATAATCTTTAGCATAATTAACTAACATATCATAAAACTCTTCAGCTTTAATTCTAGATAAATAATTTTTAGATATATTATTTAATTTTTCAACATCAAATAAACCACCAGATTTACTTGTCTTTTTAAAATCATATTTAAAATCATCTATAGTCTTATCTTTATTAGCATCTAACCACTGTTCAAAGTTTGTATTAGCTAATGTCATTAAATATAATTCAACGGCTTTAACAGGAATTCCTTTTTCTCTATAATAGCTCATCTGAGCTTCTGGATCTTTTCTTTTAGATAGTTTTCTTTTAACTCCATTATCCTCTTTTAATATAGGCGATATATGAGCATATTTAGGAGCTTCAAACCCAAATACTTCAAATAACTGAATATGAGTAGGAACTGATGATAGCCATTCATCCCCTCTAATTACATGAGTAGTATGCATTAAATGATCATCAACTAAGTGTGCAAAATGATAAGTTGGAAGCCCATCTTGCTTCATTATTACTATATCCATATCATTTTCTGGAAATGCTATTTTACCTTTAATTAAATCATTTACTATAACTTTCTTATTAAAATCACCAGGAGATTTTAATCTAAGAGTAAATGCTTCACCATTTTTTATTCTATTATAAGCATCATTAACTGGTATTTTTCTACATTTTGCATATCTTCCATAATAACCTATTCTATCTTTTCTTTTTTCCTGCATAGATGTCATTTCTTCTTTTTCTTCTTTAGTACAAAAGCATGGATAAGCAAGGTTCTTTTCAACCAAATATTTCATAAATGCTTGATATATTTCTTTTCTATCACTTTGAGTATAAGGTCCATAATTACCTATTTCTTTATCTTTTGAAATAACTCCTTCATCTGGTATTATATCAAAATATTTTAAATCAGTTGTAATTACATCAACAGCATCTAAAACCAATCTTTCTCTATCAGTATCTTCTATTCTTATAAAAAATACACCATTTGTATCTTTTGCAACCTTTTTAGAAATAAAAGCCTGAAATAATGTACCCATATGTGTATATCCAGTAGGGCTTGGAGCTGCACGAGTTACAATGGCATCATCAGCTAAATTCCTTTTAGGATACATTTTTTCATAATCATCTATCGTTTTAGTTATATTTGGAAATATTAATTCTGCTAAATCTTTATTAGTCATAATATCCGTCCTTTCATATTTAAGATTATAACAAATATTTTATATAAATAAAAGACCAGTTATTACTAGTCTTAACATTTAATTTGGTGACTCGTACGAGATTTGAACTCGTGAATGTCGCCTTGAGAGGGCGATGTGTTAGACCCCTTCACCAACGAGCCAAAACTATTGGTTGCCCTGACTGGATTCGAACCAGTGCATGTCTGATTCAGAGTCAGATGCCTTACCGCTTGGCTACAGGGCAATACAACAGTTATTATAGTACACTTTGATAAATAATTCAATAAGATGATTAAATATTATTAATATTTATTTTTATTATTATCCAAATATTTATCATAACTATCATTATCTTTATTTACAGAACTATCTTCTTGCTTATCTATATTAGATGAAATATTATTATTATTTTCTTTAAATACTTTTACATCATTTTTTTTATTATCCTTTTTTTCATTTTCTTCTTTAACAATAAATCTATATAATATATCATCTTTTATAACATAAAACCAAGTTTCCCTTTTCTTTTCTACTTCATAATTCATTATAGGTAATAATAATTCTCTTGATAAATTAAGTATCTCCTTAAATTCCGGAATTTCTATTATCTTATACTTTTCAACATCTAGTATATTAGTAGTATTTACAATTATTTCATCATAAGTCTTTAATATTTTAGATAACGTTCTTTCATACTCGGATTTATTAGTAAATTGAAATAATTTTTTTAATAAAAAGCATATAATAATAAAATCTATAATATTAACTATTATAATGAAAGTCATAACTTTTTTATTAGATTTAACAAGTTCACTTTCATATACATAACTTGTATTATTACTTGGACTTTCACTTTCAATATTTATAACTGATCCAGTTAAAGGAATTTTAATCATATTAGAATAATTTGAATTATATTTTATTCCACCAACTTCACCATTTAAAGTAGACTGAGAAGACACTTCTAAATATCCTTCAACAGATATTTTTATTTGATCTTGGAAGTCCCTTAAAATCTTTAAATACTCATCTAAATATAAATTATACTCATTATTTAAACTATAATTATTATCATCAAAATTAATTATTTTTTGATTTAATGTCTTTTCCTTTTTCATTACTTCTGGATTAGTATCTCTATTAGTAGATTCTTTATAATAAACTTTTAAACTTGCAACTAATTTATTTGTTCCATTAACTTTAGTTTTTGAAGAAGAATTAAAATTATAATTAGTATTAATTTTAACATAATCTATAAGATTTAATATATATGCTTCACCAGCCTCTAAATACTTAGATGAAATAAAGTTATTAGGCTTTAAATAAACTTTATAATCTATATTACCACTAGGTGTATAGCTCATAATAGCATTCTTCTTATCTTTTTCGGAATCAGGTAATAATCCCTTTACTAAATAGCTTAAAAAAGCTATTTGTATAACTAATGCTATAACAAGAAATATACATATTATAATTTTTTTAATAGTTATTTTATCTAATTTAAAATTCTTAATATTATTTTTATTATCTTCAGTAGTATCTTTAATTTTTTCTTTAATAATATTTATATATTTTTTAGAAAAATCTATAAATTTATTTAATAGAATTTTTATATTTTTCTTTATACTGGTATATATTTTTTTAAAAAGAATTTTAATTTTATTGCATAATTTAGATATTTTTTCTTTCAACATTTCAAATTTATTATTATACATACTTACCTCCTTGATTGAATATAATTAAACCTAATTTCAATATTAGTACTTGCTGAAGTTTCAATCATATCTTTATCCCAAGATATAATAACATAAAATTCTGTTTCTTCATTTGGCAATAAAGCTTTATCAGTTACACCTATTCCTTCATATATTATACTTATAGGTCCATTTTCATTAAAACCATATTCCATTATTGATTCAAGTTTTGCAGTAGCTTTACCAACATTTTTAATAGTTATAGGTATTTTTACATAAGCACCTTTACTCATAAGATTAGGAGCATTTATAAATATTCTTTTCTTACCCTTATCAATTTTTGCACTAGCACCAGTACTATATAATTCTTCTATCTTATCTATTTTATAAAATATTACATCTAAATCCTTAACTTTAGCATTTTTTTCTTCTACTTCATTATTCATAAAAAATACATAATATGCTATAAAAAGTATAATTACAGTAAAAGTCAAAGATAATATTAATAACTTTTGTTTTCTCATATATAAACACCTTACTCTATAATAATATCACTTTACAATATTTTTTTCAATTAAAACATATTTTCATATTCATAATCTGTCAAATAACTGCATGATTTTTATAATAATTTATCATTGATATTTTTCCCTTTTCAACTTTAACATCAGAACCCATACTAGGATTTAGCATTTCTCTAAGTAATATAGTTGGATATCCTACATATGGTATCGTAAATCTTATTATACCAGCAAACTGTGATTCTTTAACAGGATATATGTCTATATTATCATTATTATCACCTTTAGTAATAAATATTCTTTTTCCATCTTTATCTATATTAATTTTTTGTACTCTATGTATTATATAATTACCATCTAAAACATATCTTATAACATCACCTTTTTTTATCTTACTAGCATCTATTTTTTCTACAAATACAATATCTCCTTTCCTAATTACTGGAAGCATACTATTGCTTCCAATAACAATAGGTTGAACAGAAAATGCACCCAAGCCAAACGCAACTATAATAACAACTAAAAGTATCATAAAAAGCCATCCTTTAATACCTACAGTTTCTTCAGCTTTTACTCTTGTAGCTTTATCTATTTTACTAATTGTATAATTTATATATACATAAGTAAAAAATGGAATTATTGCATTAATAATAGAATTAAGTTGCCAATCTATATCTGGTAAAATAGGAAGTATATATAAAATAAGCTGAGGAAGTAAATTATATATAATTGGTGCACCATATCCAGAAAAATATGCTATATATGTTAAAAATAAATTAGTTATTATATTTGGAAAAAAGGTTTGCATTATAAATTCAAAAGTATTTAAAGAAGATGAAAAATATATTCCAAACTTTGAAAAATTAAGATTAGTCATTGTAAATAAGAAAGAAATCATAAATGTCCATAAAAATATTTTCTTATTTCCACAGTTCGTTATCATATAATATCTTATATATTCTTTTACAACAATAACAGGAACAAGGGACCAAACATTAGTTAAAATACCATTTAACGTTCTATCATATGGACTATGTGCAAATCCTTTAGCATAACCAAAAATAAAATATACGAAGAAATATATAAGAGTTGCTACAACAACACAAAAATCTACCTGTTTTTTATACTTTTTATTTATCAAATAATTATTTTTAAAAAATACAATACAAACAATACCTATTAATACCCATAACATAGGTTTAATAATATATGGATAAGATGCTCCAAATTTATATGATAAATTTGAAGCTTCTAAAACTGTTGTTAATAATACAATTAACATTAAAATAACTATTTTAATTTTTTTATTCATATTATACTTCCCCTTTTAAGCTTCTTCAATTGCTTGCGTATATGTAAGAGTTATATCAAACTTAACATTTTTAGAACTTTGCTTAGAATTTTTATCCCACATAACTTTAACTTTAAAAGTTTCAGTTTCATTTTTTTCTAATACTACATTTTTTAATTCATCTAAGCCTTCATATGATATTTTAACAGTAGGATCTTCACTAATAGTATTTCCAGAATCATCTACATATTTTTTTTCAATATCAGTTAATTTAACTGGAATACTTCTTTTATTAATTACAATAACTGAATATTCAACATAAGCTCCTGGATATTTTAAATTGGGTGCGCTAATTGAAAGAGTATTATCATCATCAGATAAAGTTGCACTAGCATCAGCACTACCAATTTCAGTTATAACCTGAGCACTACTAAATGCAACATCAAAATCAGCTACACCGCCTGCAGTTCCAGTAATTAGTAATGTATCACTAAATAAAGCATATCCAACAGATAAAACTAACATAAAAGATAATAAAAATAATACTACTATACTCTGCCTTTTCATATCACACATCCCCATATTATTTATATAATATCACAAAATAAAAAAAGTAGCTATAAATTATAACCACTTTTTATTATTTTTTATTCACCAGCAGTTGCTTTAACTTGTTTATAGTTAAGCTTTATAGAAAATTCTACTGTTTCATCAACTGAATTATTAGCTCCAAGTGCATCTTCTAACCATTCAACTTTAACAGTTAAATTATGAGTACCATCAGTATTTAACGGTGTATTTGATGCTGCAAAATCGCCATAAGATATTTTAATAGCAGAATTGGGCTTTGTTAAATTTGTCTCAGTTATACTTTCTAATACTACTGGAATAGAACCTAAATTAGTTACTGTAACAGGTATTTCAATGTAAGCACCTGGGTATGATAATTTATTTACTTTAATAGTAAGTAAATCATTTGTAGCACCTTCACTAGAACTTATTTTAGCAACTCTATCTTTTTTATCTTGAGGCTCTTCGCCTGTAACTGCATCAACGTCAGTATAACCGTGAGAATAATCAATATCTCCAATCTCAGTAAATTGAACTTTAAAGTTTCCACTTGCAGTAGCAGTACCTGTAATTGTTAGTGATTGACTAAATAATGCATAACCAACTGATACAGCTAATACTAAAGCAATAACAGCAATTATAGCAATATTTTGCTTTTTCATACTTCTTATCTCCTCTCTTCTATTTTCTAAATCTATGATACATTGTTTATTGAATTTAGTCAATGAAAAAATAAAAGATTAACACTTTTATTTTTTTCTTACTTTTATAAATTTCCCAAATTCCCTTTAAATATACGGAATTTATTATTTTTTTATTTACACTTAATTATTTACACTTTGATGAATAACTGGACTTTTTAATGTTAAAGGTGCAAATGTATAACCATTTGATAAACCATATTGTATTATTTTTTCAACAGCATCTACTGAATAAGACTTAATATCATGCATTAATACTACATTTGCTTTATTCTCTTTTAAAGCAGATGTTACGTTTTTAAATATTTGATTAGTATCTTTTGTACTTCCAGCATCACCTGATGATATTGTCCAATCAAAATATCTAAAACCTAAATCCTCTACTTTTTTTGTTAGCTGACTCATTATTCCATTTCTATATCTTCTACTTACTGTATTTGAACTTCCGCCAGGAAATCTTATTATCTTTGAATCAACATTTGTATATTTTTTAACATATTCATTTATTGAAAATAAATCTTCCATAAATGATTCTTCACTTACATATATTTTTGCATAATTATGTGACATACTATGAAGACCAACGGTATGTCCTTCTTCATATTCTCTTTTTATTAAATCAGCATATTTAGAGTCATAACCAGTTACAAAAAACGTTACTTTTACATCATATTTCTTTAATATATCTAAAAGTCTTTGTGTATGAGCTCCCGGTCCATCATCAAATGTTAAATAAATAACTTTATTTAACACATCCTCAGGTTTATAAATATTCTTCTTAAATACCCTAATAGTTCTATTAACACTCACCTTATTATTATTTGAATCACTAACACTATAAGTTAGAGTATAGACTCCTTCTTTACTAGTATCTATCTTACCTGTTATATTAACTTTTTTAGTTATATCACCATCACAATTATCTATAGCTACATAACCTAATTCTTCATATTTACTATTAACTGATAAATAAATAGTTTTATCTCCGTCTAATAATATTGTTGGTTTTTCATCATCTTTAATATTTGCATTAAATTCTTTTTTTGTAGTATTTCCTGATGAATCACTAACTTTATATATAATTTTATTATCTTTTATTAAATATTTAATATTATTTGTTATATCACCATCATAATTATCAGTTGCACTAAGTATTACATTATCATTTTTACCATTAGGACAAACATTATCAAAATTCCCCTCAATAATTAATTCAGGTTTTTTTGTATCAATAACTCTTATTTCTTTTTCTTTTTTCAAACTTTTTTTACCATATTTTGCATTATAAGTTAATATATATTTTCCAACTTTTTTATTATTAATAGTACCATTTATTTTATAATTAATTGACTTACACTTATATTTATTACCAAAACATGCTACTACATTTTCCTTTTTATATTCATCAAATACTTCTATTTGTTCATAATCACTAATATTTTTGAAATATATTTTATTATTAAAATAATTAATATATATTAATTCAAAAGTTAGCAAAAAAGATAAAAATATTATTAATATAACTTCTTTATTTTTCATAATTACTCTCCAGCTTTATTATAACACGAAGAATTAAAAAGTATAAAAAAAGAATGACTAAATTGTCATTTTTTGTCTATTAAAGAACTAATAGCTTTCATAACTGCTAATTTACCATATGGATAAGTTAAGCTTCCTTGTTGATATGCTATATATGGACTTCTAATAGGTCCATCACAAGAAAGTTCTATTGATGAACCTTGCGTAAATGAACCTGATGCCATAACTACTTTATCATCATATCCAGGCATATCTGATGGAACTGGTTTTGAAAATGAATCAATTGCAGATGCACCCTGTATACCAGCACAATAATTAACTAAATCATCTTCATTACCAAATATAATATTTTGAACAATATCTGCTCTTTTATCATTATATTTTGGTTCTACATCATATCCTAAACTTTCAAGTACTTTACTTGTTAAAACAGCAGTTTTAAGACTTGATGCAACAACAGAAGGTGCTAAAAATAATCCTTGAAGTATTTGCTTATTAATACCTAAAGTAGGGCCTACTTCTCTTCCTTCTCCTGGAAGTGTTAGTCTTTCTCCAGCTAAATCTACTAAAGATTTTTTACCAGCTATATAAGCTCCATTAGGTGCAATACCTCCACCTAAATTCTTAATTAAAGAACCAACTATAATATCTGCTCCAACTTCTAGTGGAGTCTTTTCCTCAACAAACTCACAATAACAATTATCAACCATTATAATAACATCTTTATCTATACTTCTTATTTCTTTAATTACTTTATCTAATTTATCTATAACAATACTTTTTCTAGTAGAATACCCTTTACTTCTTTGTATTTCAAT
The DNA here is from genome assembly GCA_964402155.1 of uncultured Muribaculaceae bacterium. Taxonomy (GTDB): domain Bacteria; phylum Bacillota_I; class Bacilli_A; order RF39; family UBA660; genus Aphodocola. The sequence goes on from CAYOAY010000011.1 coordinate 23,183, forward strand.
TAATTTAACTTTATTATTTTTTAAATACTCTTTAATTTTTTCATAATCAAAATCATTATCTACTAAATCAATTTCATCATACTTAATACCAAATGCTTTTAAAGAACTTTCATTTTCTTTAATTCCTATTACTTCATGAAGTGTATCATAAGGAGTACCTGTTATACTAAGCATTAAGTCTTCTGGTCTTAAATAAGAAAATAAAGCAACACAAAGTGCATGAGATCCAGATATAAATTGACTTCTAACAAGAGATGATTCTGCCCCTAACACATCACAAAATACTTTTTCTATAGCAGAGCGACCTATATCATCATAACCATAACCAGTAGTAGAGTTAAAATGAACTTCTGATATATTATTATTATGAAAAGCTGATAAAACTTTTAAACTATTTATCTCACATAACTCATCTATTTTTTTAAATTCTTCTTTTAAATTCTCTTCTTCTTTATTTACTAAATTAAAAGCTTTACTTTTAATACCTAATTTTTCATACATAAATAATCCTCCTTTAATACTTTTTTATTTTTACATATAATTTTTAAGTTTCATCTTGTGCCTCATATAATTATCTATTATCTATTTTCTATTTTCTTTTTTTCATCTATATATTGATAATTTAATGTATTTTCTTTAGTAATTACACTTTCACCAATTTCACGCTCTAAATCTACTCTTGCATTATTTGCAATCTTGCCACCACGTTTTGCTACTTCTATATTTTCTTTTAAGCCTTGTGGATTATGCTTTTTAGCAATTTCTCTTGTTGCTATTTCTCCTAAAAGCAAGCGTAACTTCAATATCACTCATATTATCTCTTAAAGATTCTTTTCTAAGTCCTTTATACT
>CAYOAY010000012.1:0-22734 GCA_964402155.1 uncultured Muribaculaceae bacterium
TACCTTATTTTTAAAGCAAAAATCAGAGAAAGTTTTCCACAATCTCTGATTTTTTTGATGTCAAGAATTATTTTTACCGAAACTCAAAAAATAAAAGATAGACTTTATAGTATTTTTTTTGTTAAAATAATTATATAAATAATAAACAAAAAGGAGTTTTTATGATATTAAATTTTTGTGAAAGTACTAAAAAAATAGACTATAAAATATTTGCATTATTTTTATATTTACAACCTTTTTTAGATATAATAGCTGGCATATCTTTACACTTTGGTTATAATTTAACAATAAGTTCTATAATAAGATTTATTATAATGTTTATTTGTATTATTTATTTATTTTTTTATATAAAAGATAAGAAAACTAATATATATTTAATTTTTCTATTTTTATATTTTCTATTATTTATGTTAACAATGTATGAAATTAAAGGAATAAGCTATTTAATATTAGAATTTAAGAATTTATTATCTACCTATTATTTTATTATTATATTACTTACATCATTAACTGTTTTTAAAAAAAGAAATTTTGATACCAAAAATATTTTTATTATATATTTTATCTATTTAATATTGTTATTTATACCAAATATATTGGGTATAGGATTCAACAGTTATTCTCACAGTAAAGATGGGAATTGCGGATGGTTTTCATCAGCAAATGTGGTGGGAAGTATATTATCATTGTTATTACCACTAATACTATCATCAATAAAAAAATTAAATATTAAAACTATTATTTTAATAATTATAAATTTATATACAATTTTCAATTTAGGAACAAAAGTACCAGTATTATCTTTTTTTATAATAATTATAATTAATGTTTTATATTATATTATTTATTCAGTAATAAATAAAAATTATAAAAAATTAATTCATATTTTATTACCTATAATGATTAGTTTCATATTCTTCATATTTTTATTACCTAAAACTACTTTTTACAAAAATATTAATATTCATCTAAATTTTTTAGAAAATAAATATAACAATAAAATAAGTATAGAACATATTATTGATCACTTTATTTTTTCTGAACGCATAACATTTAAAAAACAAAGAAAAAATACCTTTGTTAAATCGAGTATGCAAGAAAAATTATTTGGAATAGGATATATAAATTTATATAGCAATTCAAATTTTAAAACTGTCGAAATTGACTATTTTGATATTTTATATAGTCATGGAATAATTGGATTTATATTATTTTTTATTCCAATTATATCAATTATTATAGGAATCATTAGAAAAATTCGCATAGATAATAAATATAAAATGAATGAATTATTATCAACAATTTTGATATTTTCGTTAGCTTTATTTCAGGGGCATATATTTGTAACACCATCAATTAGCATATATGCAGCTTTAATACTTTCTTTAGCAAATAATAATAATATAACAATTAAAAATTAATTATTATATTTACATAAAAATGAAAAGAAGGCTTTTTACTATTTTGCCTTCTTTACTTTTGATATACCCTTATATTTATTATAAGAATCCATTATATAATCTTCAATTAAATCAAAGTTTTTTTCTATTTCATGAACTAGTTTTAACTGATTTTTACATCTATCTAAATTATGTTCATCATAACTAGTTTTAAAATAAGTATCACCACTTAAATAATCATCTAAAAATCTAATAGCAAGTTCTAAAGTTATTATTTTAATAGAATTAGCCATATTATTAACTTCATATTCATTTAAATATAAAGCCATCTCTTTTAAATAACCATCAGTATATGCTTTAAACATATCCATATTTAAAGTTACTTTACTTAAATCTTTTTCATCTTCCTTAGCATTAGAAGAAATACTTCTTATACCATCAGCATAATCATATAAACAAGAACCCTTCATAACAGTATCTAAATCTATTACCGCAACTGGTTCATCTTTTATAGGATCCATTAATACATTATTAAGTTTTGTATCATTATGAGTTACTCTATATGGTATTTTACCACTTTCTAATAAATTAGTAATAATAGAACATTCATCTTTTCTACTTAATATTTCACTTACCTGATAAAAAGCTTTTTTATTTCTTCCAACAGGATTTAACTTATATGTTTCTAAAAACTTTTCAAATCTTTTTTTTGTATTATGAAAATTTTCTATAGTATCTTCTAACATATCTATAGGATAATTTCTCAATACTTTACAAAAATGACCAAAAGCAACTCCAACATTATAAACAACATTATAATCAGTAGAATTATCATAAGATATTGTATTATCTATATAATTATATAATCTATAATACTCTTTATGAGAAAATAAATCTTCTCTAACATATAAAGATAAATTATTCTTAGTTTTTATTATATGAAGAGCTTCTTTTAATTCATCATCATTATCCCTTATATAATTAGTTACATTATCTATATTTTTCATTAACTTATATGGCTCTTTAAAAGCATTAGTATTTATTTTTTGAAGTAAATATTTATATATTATTCCATTATAATTACATTCTATAACATATGTTGTATTTATTATTCCCTTATTAATAGGATCAATATTTACTATATCCCCTTTTATATCAAAATTTTTAACTATACTTAATAATTCTTCATATTTATACACAATAAACCTCCGTATATAAATATAATAACATAAATATTAAAAAATAAACCAGAAATAATCTAGTTTATTCTTAATAAAAGATATTAAATCAAGCTATATTACTATAGCTATCATATTATTAGAACCCTTATTTACTACTTTTGTTAAAGTAGTTTGAAGCTTATGTCTTATATTATCTGGCATAAGTGATAATTTTCCTCTTATTCCTTCTTGTACTATTACATCTAAACTTCTACCAAATATTTCACTTTTCCATACACTACTAGGCTCTGTATCATAATTTTTCATTAAATGATCTATTAATTCTTTACTTTGCATCTCTGATCCTATAATAGGTTCAAAGGTAGATTCAACATCTACTCTTATCATATGTATAGAAGGTGCTACTGCTTTTAATTTAACACCATATCTACTTCCTTGCTTAATTATTTCAGGAGTATCTAATTTCATATCCTTTAAAGTTGGAAAAGAAGTACCATATCCCGTTTGCCTTACCATATTTATAGCTTCCTTAAACTGACCAAATTCTTCTCTTGTTTCATTTAGTTCTTGAAATAAAGAAAGTAATTTCGCTTTAGAATTTATCTCAGTTCCAATAATATCATTTAAAACAGAATTATATAATCCATCTGGTGCTTCTAATGTTATTGTTATTTCACCAGTTGACGTACTAACTTCAGATAAATAAGCATTAGCTATATTCTCACTACCTCTAAAATGACCAATAATAGTATCTACATCTCTTACCTTATCAACATCTATAACACTTTCTTTTATTTTATCTATATATTCCATTTTTAAAGGATGCTTATGAGATAAACAAGCTATCCAATCTGGTATATTAACATTAACACTTAATACCGGAAATTCAAACAAAGCTTCTTTTAAAATATTATATATTTCTTTTTCACTCATAGACTCAACACTAACAGGTATAACTGGTATGCTATGTTCTTCTCTTAACTTTTCTGCTAACTTTTCTGTATCCGGATGAGTTGGATGAACAGAATTTAAAACTACAATAAAAGGCTTACCAATTTCTTTAAGTTCACTTATTACTTGATTTTCTGCATCTATATACTCTTTTCTTGGTATTTCACCAATACTTCCATCAGTTGTAACTACAATACCTATACTAGAATGATCCCTAATTACTTTTTCAGTACCTATTTCAGCTGCTTCAACAAAAGGTATTTCCTCATCATACCATGGAGTTCTAACCATACGAGGTCCATTTTCATCTTCATAACCTTTAGCAGCATCAATAACATAACCAACACAATCAATTAACCTAATATTTGCAGTAAAATCTTCAATTTGAATAGTTGCAGCATTAGAAGGTACAAATTTAGGTTCTATAGTCATAATTGTCTTACCTTGAGCTGTTTGAGGAATTTCATCTAAACACCTTTTCTTTTCATACTCATCTTTTATATTAGGAACAACTAAATTTTCAATACATCTTTTAATAAATGTAGACTTACCAGTTCTAACAGCACCTACTACACCCAAATAAATATCCCCACCAGTTCTATTAGAGATATCTTTTATAATATCATATTTTTCCATAAAATCCCTACTTTCTATAAATCTCATTAAATATTATGAAAAAATATAACAAATATGAAAAAAAGAAGAAATATTTCTTCTAATCTATCATGCTTTCTAAATTAGTAGGTATCTTATCTCCAATTACAGCATTAACTATTTTATCAGACTGTTCTTTAGATACATTTTTACCAGTAAGTTTAGATAATTCATCAATTACTCCACGAATAGTATTTTCATCTTTTAAATCTCCATCTTTTAACCTACTTGCTATATCAAGAATAGATTCTTTACTTACATTGGTTCTTTTTTCTACCTTATCTAAAAAACCATTAGTTATAAATCCCATATATATCACTCCTAAAATAATATATGCAAATTTACACCTTAAGTTAATAATTATTCATTTCTATTTTTAAATTGAAATTCTATTGGAGTACCTTCAAAATCAAAACTCTCTCTTATTTTATTTTCTAAATATCTTTGATAAGAAAAATGTACTAAACCCTTATTATTTACATAAAAAGTAAATTTAGGCGGTTTCAAAGCTGTTTGAGATACATAATATATTTTAAGTCTTTTTCCTTTATATGAAGGTGGAGCTTGTATAAATACAGCATCCCTTATAACATCATTTAAAACACTTGTTTTAACTTCCCTTTTTGAATTATCAAATACTTTAATAATCTCAGGCATAAGTGTATGCATTCTTTTTTTAGTTTTTGCAGATAAAAATACAATTGGAACGTAACTTAAAAACTGAAATTCTGCTCTAACCTTCTTAGTAAATTCTCTTAAAGCCTCATCTTTATTATCAATTAAGTCCCATTTATTTACAACTAATATAACAGCTTTTCCAGACGAAATTGCATAACTTGCAATATGCTTATCATGCTCTATTATTCCTTCTTGTGCATTTATTACAACAACACACACATCAGATCTATCAATAGCTTTCATACTTCTTAACAAACTATACTTTTCAATTGATTCAAATACTTTTCCTTTTTTTCTCATACCTGCAGTATCAATTACAACAAAAGGCTTTTTTTCATAATTAAATTCAGTATCAACAGTATCACGAGTTGTCCCAGCAACATCACTTACTATTACTCTATCTTCATTTAATATAGCATTAACTAAAGATGACTTACCAACATTAGGACGACCTATAACACAAAATTTAATTACATCACTTGAATAATCATCATTAATATTCTCTTTAAAATCCTTTGTTACTTCATTTAATAAATCATCTATTGCTATATTATGAGAACCAGATATAGGAATATAATAATCAAATCCAAGCTCATAAAAATCATAAATATTATCCATAGTCTTTTTATTATCTACTTTATTAATTGCAACAATTACCTTCTTATTACTACGTCTTAATATATCTCTTACAACTAAATCATTTAAAGTTATACCTTCTTTTCCATCTACAATAAATACAACTACATCAGCTTCTTCTATAGCTATTAAAGCTTGCATCTTTATCTCTTCATTAAAAGCTTCATTTCCAATATCAATTCCACCAGTATCTATAACATTAAACTTATAATCTAAGTAGCTTGCTGTACCATATATTCTATCCCTTGTAACTCCCGGTGTATCTTCTATTATTGCTTGTTTTTTTCCAACAAGTCTATTAAATATTGTTGATTTACCTACATTAGGTCTTCCAACTAATGCAACAGTTGGTAATTTCATTTTTATCACCTCTTTTTTTCGCTTTAAATTATAACACATAAAAAGAAGTTTATAAAGTATCTTCCTTATAAACTTCCTTTGCTATTATACTTTGTATTTCCTTTTTACCAAGCTTAGTTTTTGAAGAAAATAATATTAATTCATCACCTATTGCTAAATCTATATTATCAGTTATTTGCTTTTTATACTTTTCTCTTTGTGTTTGTCCTATTTTATCAACTTTAGTTGCAATTAATATAACTTTTACACCATGAAACTTTAAAAAATTATACATAAGTAAATCATCTTCACTTGGTTTATGCCTAAAGTCTATTAACATAAATACCTGATTTAAATTCTCTCTTGATGATAAATATTCTTCTATCATAAGTCCAAATTTCTTTTGATCAGATTTACCAGAACTTGTATAACCATAACCAGGTACATCAACTAAATAAAAATCATCATTAACCTTGTAGAAGTTTATAGTTTGTGTTTTTCCAGGTTTACTAGATATTCTAGCTAAATTTCTTCTTTCTAATATTGAATTAATAAAACTAGATTTACCAACATTACTTCTTCCTAAAAGTAAGTATTCAGGCTTATTATCTAAAGGATACTGACTTCTTCTAACAGCAATTATTGGTTCTTCTACATTATTTATTTTCATTTTGTATCACCTTCTGATTAATTTGACAAAATTTCTTTTGTGTAGGTATTATAACAAATATACATATAAAATGCAAATTATATACTTAATATTCAATAGATACTTTAGCTATTTTAAATGCATCATCTAATTTATCACACGCACATATAAATAAGCTTTTATGACAAAAAGTAATTGTTTTAATACCACTTATTTCTTGAAGTTCTTTATCTTCCATACCAGCCCAAGAAGAAGGAAAAGCTTTTTTTACCTCAAAACTTCCAATTTCCTTAGGAGTTGCAACAATATTATATCCTCCTCTTTTAGAAGGAAATATAGCATATAATATATCTTTAGCTTTTGGATTAGAAGATAAAAGAACAATATCCTTCCATGGCATATATCTATCAAGCATTAATATACCATCTTTACTTTCTGCTATTTTTTCTTCTACTATAGCCATAGCATCTTGCTTTGCTAACATATTTTTAATTAAATTATTAAATATGCTATTAGCAAAATAAACAGCATTTAAAAAGCATATATCTTCTTTATTATCTTCATTCCATGAAGGATTAAAAGATGAAATTAAACTAGGAATAGTTTGTTGTTTTATCTCTGGATTATTCAAAAGATTTTGTCCATTATCATCTCTATCTATATCCATTATAAGATTCTTATCAACCAAATCAAAAAATAACTTTTTATCTTTTACATTTAACTTATCAATTATATCATAACCAAACTCTTTCCATATTAAACCACATGACGCATATTTTATACCATTTTCTCTTTTTAAATCAAAATCTATTGAATGATGATCAAATATACCAAAGCCAACATCATAAATAAATGCATTTTTATTAGTTGGTTTATTACACCTATATAAATTTAAAGAACCAAATTTATTAAGCAAAATTACACTAGACATAACCTCATCAGCATGAAACGTACCACTATGAGTTATAAAATTAGCTTCTTCTTGACTATCTACTATATTTACTTGTATATCATCATTATATATATTTTTTAATATTATTTTTTCCATTTAATTATCATTTCCTTCATATTTATTTACATATAAATTATATCATAGTAAGCACCTTATATAAAATCATAATTATTTATTTGTATTATTATAATAATTAAATTCAGATAATCGCTTTGATACTTCCTCTAAATCATCTATATCATATTGCTCATTTAATATTTCTTCTAAATCAAATATCAAACTACTTAAAGATGAATATTTTTTATAATCTATATTATATCTTTTTAATACCTCTATATCATTATCACTTAAATAAATATTATTACCCCTCATTTTAATAAAACTTTTATCATTATAAACATCATTAACTATATTTTCCAAATTAATATCTTCATTATTTATTTTCATATTTAAATTCCTTACACATTTAAAAAAGGCTTTTAATCAATGCCTTTATTAAAATCTTCACATAATATATCTAATTTATCAATTATCTCATCAGCCTCACTAAAGCTTTGTAATTTAGCACCACATGCATATACATGTCCACCACCATTATATTGTTCAAATAATTTATTTATTTTAACACCACGACTTCTTGCTGATGTTCTAATTACATTATTTTTAATATCCTCTGTAAAAACTACCCAACAAATTAATCCATCAATGAAGTTATAATTATTCATTATACTTCCTATACTAGCTGAATCAACTCCATATTTTTTTAAATCATCATCAGTTATTTTTACATAACCTAATTTATTTTTAGTAATTTTTAAATTAAGAGATATAAAACCCTCTAATCTAACCTCAGAAATACTTCTTTTATACAATAATTCATAAAGAGAATTAGGATTAATCTTTTCCTTTTCAACTAAATCTAAAACCACTTTATACATTTCTTTTTTATTAGCACCAAATAAAAATCTATTAGTATCCGCAACTATCCCCATAAATATATTTTCCGCTGCATGCTTTGGCATTTTAAGATTACATTTATAACAAAACCTTGCTATTAACTCACATGTACTTGATGCATCTATATCTATTATTTCATAATTAGAAAATTTATCAATTTCAGGATGATGATCTATTTTTACAACATCTTTAAACTTATAATAATCTACTCCATCTATTCTTTTAATATCCGGAATATCAAGTGCTATTAAAAGTGCATTTTCACACTCCTCATCACTTACTTTCTCATGAGTACCAAAATACCTAAACTTAGAAATTGATGCACCCGTAACCTTTACATTTTTAGATTTAAAATTCTCTAATATTATTTCTTTTAATGCAAACGTTGCCCCAAGTGCATCTGGATCTCCTCCAATATGTCTTGCAATTATTATATTTTCATATTTTTTTATTAAATCTAATATTTTTTCTTCCATTTAAATTTCCTATTTTATTAAGTTTAATGTATCTTTAGCTATCATAAGCTCTTCATCAGTTGGTATTACATAGCATTTAACCTTAGATGAAGAAGTAGAAATTAATTTTTCTTCTCCTCTAACATTATTAGCTTCTTCGTCTAAATAAATCCCAAGAGCTGATAATCCATTTATTATATCACGTCTTGTACCTATAGAATTTTCACCAACACCAGCAGTAAAGCAAATAGCATCACATCCACCTAATTCAACATAATACTTAGCTATATAATCAATTATTCTTCTAACATACATCTTTTGAGCTAATATACATTTTTCATCACCAGATATAATACCATCTTCTATATCCCTTGAATCACTTGATTTTTCACTTATAGCAAGAAGTCCACTTTCTTTATTTATAGCATTATCTATTTCTTTAAAAGACATATTAGTTTTTTCCATTACATAAGGAATAATACTAGCATCTATATCTCCACATCTTGTTCCCATAATAAGACCAGCATTAGGAGTAAGCCCCATACTAGTATTAATACACTTACCATTTAAAACTGCTGATACAGAAGCACCATTACCTATATGACAAGTAATTAATTTAGTATCTTCTTTACCTAATAATTCATTTGCTCTTTGGGTAATAAACTTATGAGATGTTCCGTGTGCACCATATCTTCTTACTTTTAAATTTCTATACCAAGACATAGGAAGAGCATATAAATAATTTTCTTCTTTCATTGTTTGATGAAAAGCTGTATCAAATACTGCTGTTTGAATAGCATTAGGAAATACACTTATAGCAGCTTTAATACCAACTACTGCAGCAGGATTATGAAGTGGTGCAAGAGCTGATAACTCATCTATTTTAGATAAAACATCATCATCAATAATAACAGACTTATCAAAATAATCTCCACCTTGAACTATACGATGTCCTATTGCCTTTATTTCATCTAAAGACACAACTACATTATTTTCTTTTAATTCATTAACTAAAACTTCAAAAGCCTTACCATGATTATTTAATGCAGCATCCTTTTTAATTTTTTCACCATTTATTTTAATTGTGTAAAAACTATTTTCTATTCCTATCCTTTCCATAAGTCCAGAAATTAATACTTTTTCTTCTGGCATTTGATATAACTGGAACTTAAGAGATGAAGAACCAGCATTTACAGATAATATTTTCAATTTAATCACACTCCTAGCTAGTATTATACACCAAAATTCCTTTAATTAAAACAAAAAGGTGACAAAAATCCTGCCACCTTATTAGTTAAATCTATTAATTTAAATAATTACTTTTGAATATTATATGATCCACCTAATTGTGATTCACCCATTTTTACTAAACGTTTTGTTATTTCACCACCAACTGAACCATTAGCTCTAGCTGTAGCATCAGCACCTAGGTTTACACCAAATTCATTAGCAATCTCGTATTTCATTTGTTCAATAGCTTGTTTAGCTTGTGGAGCTACTAATTTACTGTTGTTTTTCATTTTTGTTTTCACCTCCTATACACTAATAGAATGTGAAAATTTTGTCATTTCATACAATTTTTTCATTGGTAATTTTTGTTATTTTTTTAGATTTAAAAAAAGATATACTACCTTGTATATCTTTAGTATTAACAATTAAAATTTTGTAATTCCACCATAATTATTATCATCACTATAATTACTATAATTATTATATGATGGTCCATTAAAAGAATTTGCGCTGATAGCTGCAGAAGGATATTTTTCTACCTTCTCAACTATTCTATCATATTCTTCAAGTAATTCTCTATTTAAACCTTTACTTGTAACTTCTTGTCCCCAGCGCATAAATTCATCTACGAAAGCAGCAAGTACTTTAGTTGGTCCAGAAAGATACTTTTCATAAGAATCTTTTATTTCATCAACAACTTTTTCCATTGCTTTATCAACATCAGCTGGTGTTTTAAATACTGAATTTCCATATGAATCTGGCAAATTACTAACATTACTAACATTATTAAAATTATTATTAGAATCATTGTTATTAAAACTGTATTCATTATTACTTTCAAAATTATTTATTTCAGGTGTAAAACCACCATTACTTTGTAGATTAGAAGATTGAACATTGATGGTAGGAATTACTGGAGGAATATTTACAGGTTGTACTGGAATTGGTATATCATTATTGCTTGGAAAACTAACTTCAACAGATCCATTTGGAATTTTAGTATCATCTTCTTTAGGCATAATATCATTTGTTTTTGATTCAGAAGCTAAATTTTGAGTATAAGATGGATCTTCTGCTACTGGTAATGACTTTTCTTCTAATTTAATTTCACTACTAGGTGCACTATTATCCTTAACTATAGGCTCTTTTTTTTCAGCAACCGAAATATTATTTAAAATAGTCACATCATCTAATTCAATATTATTTCCAGCTTTAATATTATCTTTCATAACAAATCCTCCTACTTACTATTCATCATTTTCTTTTAAAACTGCCTGTCCATCTTTAGCAATTTTTCTCATTGCATCTTTTACTTTTGTCCACTCATCATTATCTGTTATGTTTTCTAATTGATATACTCCATCTTTTTCATTTAATATAGCAACATATAATTTCATCATATCATTATCGTCTACTTCATTAAAGGAATAAACAATATAATTTTTATCACTATCTTTTAATTTAAATAATGAAATTCTTTGAGCATCTTTTTTTGTGCCAGACTCATCAATTACAACAAAATCTTCTTTTTGAACAGTTTGAAGTGCAGACATTCCATTTGCAAAACTTTGACCAACATTAACCTTCTTGCCACTTCCAATGATATTTGTAGTTACCATATTAACACCTCTTTTATTCTTATATAAATTATTTTAGCATACCTAACTTTTTTTTGCAACAAAATATGCACAATCAAAAGCACAATTTTCTTTTAAATATTTATTAAAATTGTCAAAATTATTTATTTCTTTACATTTTTTATTTGATTTATTATAAAAACCTTTTAATCTTAATTTACCATAAGCCCAGTCCCCAACTATATAATCATAATCATAAAAATAATCAGTACACTTTGATATAAATTCTTCTTTATTATACCCATTTTTATAATCTTTAATTATTTCATAAGATAATTTATCTATTATAATTTTTTCCATAAAACCTCCATGCATTATATATAAATTATAACATTTTTTTAATTTATAGGCAAACTATAAGAATAATTACTACCAGAAATATAATTAGGAACATCACCTTTTACCACTCGCATTATAATAGGTATTTCACTTGTCACATGAGCTTCTTTTGATTTAAAAGGTATAATAGTTCTTTGCGTTACATCAACATTTATATATACTTCAATTAAAGCACTATTTACTCCATAACTTTTAACATGTGTTTTAACATCTAATCCAACATTACCAGAATACTCTATTTTAACTGGTATTCTTGGTCCTATATTAGATAAAAATATATTATTAAAAAGTACACCTAAAGGCACAGAATAAACCATTCCATTTTTAAATTTTTTATCTAAAAAATCAGGATATAATTCATCAGGAAGATTAATGCCTTTTTCTTTTTCCTTTAATTTTTTTCTAACGCTTTTAGCAACTATTACTAAAGTTTCATTTAAAACAGGAGTATTAATATTTATACTTTCTATTTGTCCATTATTATTTTTATCTATTTCAAGTAATTTACTCTCATTTATTTTTTTATTAACTTCTTTTAAACCAGTATCTCTTAAAACTTCAATAGCTATTTTTTTAGTTTGAATATTTGCATAATTCATAACAATAGGCATAGCTTTATTATTTAAAATAATTATTAAAAAAAGGCAAGAAGTAAAAATCATAAAAATAGTAAATAAATATAATCTTTTTTTATTCTTTATTTTCTTTATCATAATATATTATATGAAAAAAAGTAAGGCATAATTATTCTTACTTTATAACATAATTACTAATAACATAGTATGATAAAACAGCTAAGATAGCAACTACTAATATTACAATAATAGCTATTTTCAATTTATTAGATCTTTTAAGTTCCCCTCTTAATGTATTAAAATCTTCAAAATCATTTTTAGTAAACATATTAGAATCAGTATAGAAAGTTTTATCAGCATTATTACTAGTTATTTTATTTTCTGTTTTTTCTACTTCGACATCAAAAGATGTTTCAACTGGATTAGTAACAATTGTATTTTCATTACCTTTTAAATCAGAAAATAAATCCAATTCTTCATTAGTATCAAAGTTTTCTTTTGGTATTGTAATAGTATTTATTAACTCTTCTAATTCTTTTTCTTCTTTTTCTAACTTTTTATAATCTCTATTATCTTCATTTTCTCTTATATAATCTAAATATTTTTGCTTTTCTTTAGCTTCTTCTATAAAAGTTCTTTTATTTTTAGCTTCATCAATTATTTTATTTATATCATATACTTTTTTTTGTTTATAATCATAACTTATTTTTTCATCTATATCTTCATCTATAGAGTAATTTCTCATAGTTCTATATTGTCTTGTATCATATTTATCATCAATTATATCTTTTAATTTATCTAGATTTATTTCTTTTGCTGAGTCTATAACTTGCATATTTTGATAAGTTGTATCTCTATAAATATCATCATATACATCTTCATATAACTGGGTGTTTTTTTTAGTGCGCTCATATTTTTTAGGTTTAACAGCTTGATATTTATCCATTCTAGATTGCATAAAACACCTCCATATCTTCTAAATATATAATATCATACTTTACTTTTTTTTTAAAGTATTATTGATTTTTTTTAAAAGTATTATATAATTACCTTAGAAAGGAAAAATAATAATTATGAAATTTAAAGTTGATAATAATGCATGTATAGGTTGTGGTGCATGTGTTAGTATATGTGATGAGGTATTTAATTTTTCATCTGATGGATATGCAGTTGCTAAAGATGAAGAAGTAAAAGATGAAGAAATAATAGAAAATGCAACAACTGCTATGGAAGGTTGTCCTACTGATGCTATTTCTAAAGATTGTGAAGAATAAGATAAAAACTCATATATTATAGATTTATAATATGTGAGTTTATTTTGTTGGTTGTATAATCTTTAGTGTTTACAATACATAAACATTCTATTCATTTTTTTAGATTAAGAATACATATAAGTTTAATCTTAATGTTAGAATTAAAAGACTACTATAATTGTTTAACTAAAAAACAAAGAATTGTTTGAAGGCTACCAAGAACCTCCGCCTCCACCACCAGAGCCACCGCCAGATGATCCTCCTCCAGATGAGCCACCACTAGAAGAACCACCACTAGAACCACTAGATGGACTAGATGACATAGCACTTGTTACTGATTGCATGGTAGTATTCATAAAACTGCCAAATGATGCAGTACTAAATGAAGAATATCCATCATACCATTCTGGTGCTTGTAATGAAATTGTTTCAAATTTTTCTATCCATTTATTAGATATACCTAATACATAAGTAAAAGGTAATATATCATAAAAGTATGTTGGATTTTCCATTACCATAGCTTCTAATTTTTGTTTTTCTGCTGTTTCTAGGAATTTTTTAAATCCCTTTATTTTTCCTAACATTTCGTTTCCATATTTAGTTCTTTTTGGCATTGCTTTAAATAATAAAATCATTCCAACAATACATATAATTCCAAATGTCAATCCAATAAGATAGTAATAATCATCTATTATGGCACTTGCAATCGGTAGGTGTTGAAAAAAAGAAAAATGAATGAAATAAGGTAAATCCTAACATAAAAACTCGAAAAACTATAGGAATTTTAGCAAATAGTTCAATAGCAAAGAATGGTGTATAAAATGCACATATTAATAATGTCATTCCTAATTTACCAACTCCTGCATATTCAAGGGTTGGAATTGAAATTATTGTAACTAGGGTTGCAATAATAAGTAATATTACAGAAATCGATTTCATCTTTATATTTTTTTCAAATATAAGATATTTATTTTTTTTATTGTTTATATTAGAAATTATTTTATCCGTTGTTTTATAAAATTTATTATATAAATCATCTTTTGTAACAGATTGTTTTTCAGTTCTATCTGTAGCTAATTCAACAGCTTGTAGATAACTTATTTTTTCACCATTTGCTTTTGCTAGATTCATTATTTCTTTTGTCTTGGCTAAATCCACAGAATCATTATTTTCGAACAATCCTGCTAAGAACATTTTTTCATTAGCATTAGAACCATCATATTCTTTTAGTTTTGTTATCATAAAGCCTTTGACAGTATAAAACAAAAATTTATCTTCTGTTTCTGTAATTTTTATATAACCTTTATTTGCTAAATAGATTAGTAAAGAAGTTACATCTTTATTATTAACATAACCTTTGTATAAAAACCCCATTTCTAAACTATTAAATCCTTGTGGTGGATAAAATTCTACAGTTTCTATAACTTTTTCATCTTTGCCATATTTTTTCCACAATATATATGATATTAATAATCCTAATATTGGAACAATAAACATCAAACAGTAAACTGGTGACAAATTAAGACTTGTATTTACAAAATATCCTTCAGGTAACTCTAATCTAACAGTTAATGCCTCGCCTGCCCCAAGCATACCATTATATTTTCCACTTATAATATTTCCATCAACATTATATGTAATTTTTGATGAATCAGTAGAACCAACAGTTCCACTAGAAAAACCAAGTTTTGATGAATCAAATTCTTTTGGCATTGTAATAGTAAATGTTATATTACTAATACTAGTATCCCATTCATTTCCAATTAAATTTAAATATAATTCATCATATTTTTTGCCTTTATCCTTTCCTAAATTATAAAGATAACTAATTTTATAATTTTTTTGACCTGTTAAAAAAGTTTTAGCATCACCTATTTTAATTACTTTATATCCATTTTCTGTTGATAAAGAATATTTATCACTAACTTTTATATCACTTATTTTAGCGCGAATTTTTGATTTTGTACCATCAAGTCTCTTCACTTCATTTTTAAATGGTATTTTCCTAAATATCCCATGTTTTTCACCATTGAAATATGCACCAATTTTTTCAGTTATATTTAAAGTATTGTTTTCATTAACAATTATATTTATATCATAACTATTTAAATTATATGTATAATTGGTGATATAAGATATATTATTGTTTGTTAAATTTTTATTTGAATCTTCAACATATACATTTTGATTATCACCGTATTCATAATAATCACTATTAATATCTAAAGCTTTAATTTTTGATGGAACAATAAAAATTAAAGTAAACATATAAGTATAAAAGATAAAATGAATTTATTTATATTTTTGTTCATTAGTTCTCCTTCTATTAGAATTTCACTTGTACATTTTTTCTTTCACATTCACTTGCTTCAAACATTTTTCGTTTTTTAAAACCTAATATTTTAGCAACTATATTACTTGGAAACATTTGAACTTTATCATTAAAAATTCTAACAGTACCATTATAGTATTTTCTAGAGTTAGCAATATCATCTTCAACTTTTGATAATTGTTTATTTAAATCCCTAAAGTTTTCATTAGCTTTAAGATCAGGATATGCTTCTGCAATAACCATTAACTTGTTAATTCCTTGAGATATTTTATTATTTACTTCAAATTTTTCAATAGTCGACATATTGTCATAAGTGCTATTTCTCAATTTGATAATCTCTTTTAATGCTGTATTTTCATGCTTAGCATATCCTTTTACAGATTCAACAATATTAGGTATTAAATCCCATCTTTTCTTTAAATAAACATCCATTGTTGAAAATGCTTCTGTAACCATATTATTTAATTTTACAAAACTATTATAAGTTACTCCAAAATATATTAGAATTAAAACTATAATAGCTATAATTATATAAAACCACATATCTTAATCTCATTTTATATGTTATAAAAATTATTTATTAACAACTATATTATATAGTCTTTTAACTTCTTTTGTTGAAAGCTTTCTTTTTTCACCACTTTTTAAATTATCAAGTGTTAAAAAACTAATAGCTTCTCTTTTAAGCTTTATAACTTCATGATTAATACTATTAAATATCTTTTTAACTTCATGATTAATTCCATCATGTACTGTAATTTCAACTATAGAAGTCATATTTTTTTTATCTATTTTTTTAACCTTTACTCTACTTGGATATATTTTTTTATGATCAATATTTATTCCACTTTTTAACATTTTAATATCTTCTTTAGTTACTATTCCTTTAACTTTTGCAACATAAAACTTATCTATTTTATTTTTAGGATGCATCAAAAGATTAGCAAACTGTCCATCATTCGTTAATAATAAAAGTCCTGTTGTATCATAATCTAATCTTCCAACCGGATAAATTCTTACACTTACATCATCAAAATAATCTAATACCGTTTTTCTTTTTTTATCATCTTTTGTTGTACAAACAACTCCTCTTGGCTTATAAAATAAATAATACACTTTTTCCTGATACTCAATTAAATTACCTTCAACTATTATTTCATCACCAAAAGAAGCTTTAAAACCTAATTGAGTAACTTTTATTCCATTAACAAACACTTTACCTTGTTTAATTAATTCTTCTGCTTTTCTTCTAGATGTATATCCAGATTCTGCTATTAATTTTTGTAATCTTTCCATTATCTCACCTTCTTTAAACTTTTATGATTTTTACCTACTTTTTTTATTCCTTTTGATTTAAATGCAATCGTTGCAATTGTATCATAAATATTTATAACAACACCTTCTCCAAATAAATCATGGATAACATTATCACCGGCTTTTAATTCTGTATCATTATTATACATACTTGATTTATCTATTTTTCTTTGATTTATAGATATATTTTCCTTTATACCTTTATTTTCTTCTTTATATATTAATTCTTCAGCAATTTCTTTTATAAATCTACTTGGCATATTAATAGATGTTCTACCATAAAGCATTCTTTTTAAAGCATTTATTAAATATAACTTCTTTTTAGCTCTTGTTATAGCTACATAAAAAAGTCTTCTTTCTTCTTCAATATCATCTTCTTCTATACAGTTAATATGAGGAAATATATTTTCTTCTAACCCAATTACAAATACATAATCAAATTCAAGGCCTTTAACTGCATGCGTAGTCATCAATGTTACTTTAGGTGTATCATCATTTTTTTGATCATTTACATCACTTACTAAACTTATTTCACCTAAAAAATCTTCAAGTGATGAATTTCCACTTTCTTCTTCAAAAGTTTTAGTAATAGATTTAAATTCATCTAAATTTTCTAATCTTATATCAGCTTCTAAAGTATGTTCATTTTCCAAATCTTTTTTTATACCAGATAAGTCAAGCACCATATCAACAGTTTCTGTTAGTGATAAAGAATTACTTTTTTCTTTCATTTCTAATATTAATTTTTTAAATTCTAATTCTTTACCTTTTTTTATAACATCAAACATAGATGTATTATTTAACACTGCATCCATACTTAAATTATCAATTGTTTTAGAGCCAATACCCCTTTTTGGATAATTAATTATACGAGATAAAGAAACATCATCATCTTTATTATAAATAAGTTTTAAATATGCTAGTAAATCTTTTATTTCTTTTCTAGAATAGAATGCAAATGCCCCTACAATTCTATATGGTATATTACCATTTAAAAAACCTTCTTCTATAGTTCTTGATTGTGCATTAGTTCTATATAAAACTGCTATATTATCTAAACTTACTTTTTCATCTTTTAGTTTTCTTATTTCTTTTATAACATATGATGCTTCGTCCTTTTCATCAAGTGCTCTTTTATATACTATCTTTTCACCAACTTCATTATTAGTCCATAAATTTTTATCTTTTTTATTTATATTATTTTTAATAACAAAATTAGCTGCACTAAGTATAGTCTTAGTAGAACGATAATTTTGTTCTAATAAAATTACGCTTGCATCTTTATAATCCTTTTCAAAATTTAAAATATTCTTAAAATTTGCACCACGCCATGAATAAATCGACTGAGAATCATCACCTACTACACATATATTTTTATATTTAGAAGCTATCATTTTAGATAATAAATACTGAGCTTCATTAGTATCTTGATACTCATCTATAAATATATATTTAAATAACTCTTGGTAGCTATTTAATACCTCAGGATATTTATTAAATAATTCTACCGGTTTAATAAGTAAATCATCAAAATCAAAAGAATTATTTCTTTTTAAAGTATCATTATATTTTTTATACACCTTATAAGTTATATCAGTTATATCATCATTTACTAAAGCTTTATATTTTTCTGGCAATACCATTTCATTTTTACAAGAACTAATATTATTTTTAATAAACTTAGGTGAATACCTTGTAGTATCTATATTTAATTCTTTCATAATCTTTTTTATAACAGTTAATGAATCATCACTATCTATTATAGTAAAGTTTTTATTATATCCTATCTTTTCATAATTCTCTTTAATTATTCTAAGTCCAAATGAATGAAATGTTGATATCTGAATATAATATCCTTTATTTCCAACTAATTTTATAATTCTATCTTTCATTTCTTTAGCAGCTTTATTAGTAAAAGTTATTGCAACTATATTTTTAGGATCAACCCCTTTTTCTTTAATTAAATAAGCTACTTTAGTAGTTAATACTTTAGTTTTGCCACTTCCTGCACCCGCAATAATTAAAAGTGGGCCATCTTTACATAAAACAGCTTTTCTTTGTTCCTCATTTAAATAATCCAAATTCATAATTACACCAACTTTCATACTTAATATTTTATCATATAAAATTAAAAAAAATATATGTAAAATTAAACTTTACATATACTTTATAAATATTTGTTAATGAGACTTATAAACACTTTTATCTAAATATTTTGTTTCTATAACTTTACCATCTTTAATAACTTTTAAGTAAGATAAATATCCTCCATTAGAATATACAGAATATGGCTCATAGTTCTTTCCTTCTAAAGCATTTTCATTAGACCATATATCAACTGTTAAATAATTTCCTTTGACATATGATACTATGTATATAGGATATTTATATTGATTTTTAAATTTATAATCAGTAGTTGTTGAATATACAGTTGAGTCTAATCCTTTAGGTACATAAGTAGGTGCAAATGTATGATTTCTTCTAGATACTGTTTCTAATCCTGCTTTAAGTTGTGCCATATAAGTTGTCGATGCAAGTTGACATACCCCACCACCATTTGCAGTTGATGTTGTTCCATTTAAATATATTGGAGCTGGCAAATAACCATTAGATGCCCCATAAGGCCCTACAACTTTTAAATATGAAAAAGTCTCACCTGGCATTATAATAGTATCATTTAACCTTGATGAAGCAAGCACTATGTTATGTCCTCTATTACCTTGATTTAAGAAATATGTAGTATAACTTGAAACTTTTTTATTAATATCTTTTAAAGATTCATACTTTGTTTCATTTTTTACTATTTTCCCTTCTGCTTTTATTACAGTTTCTTCTTTAAGATTTAAAAATGCTTCTTTTACATTTATAATAGTTTTTTCTTTATCTAAAATAAAACCATTTACACCTTTATCATATTTAACAATATGATTTTCATCTACAATTAACCTATCATTTCTAACACTAATATTTAATTTATCTTCAAGTAAATTAACAAAATTATTTATGTCTTCTTCTTTAAATTCACCTTTTAAGTAAAATGTTTTATTTTTATAATTATTTTTAACTCTTTTAACTTTTTCTATGAAAGATAAATTATCATTGTAACTGGTTATTTTATCTAAAATAGAATCATCAACAATAACATTAATTTCTTGATAAGTAATTTTATAATCTGAATTAGGATTAGTAACAGTTACAGTACCATTTAATATTTTCTCTTTTTCTTGTTTTATTATATTATTTAATTCTTCTTTTTTAATACCAGTTAAATTAATTTCATTTAAATATATTCCTGGATAGATCAAATCATCATATTCATCAACTAATTTCTTACAATCATAATATATATAACTAAATATTAAAATTATTATAATAAAAAATATAAGTATATATAATTTGAAGGATTTTAAATTCTTCTTATTATTTTTTGCTTCTTCTAGTTCTAGTACTTCTGTATCATCTATTATTATTTCATTTTTATACCTTTTGCATATTTTATTAAATACTTTATTATTAAAAGATACGTCTGTCTTATTTTTATATTCATACATAGAAAGATTTTTTAATTCATCTTTTTTTAAAGATTTCAAAAATGCACTTATTATATCATTTTTATTATAAAAAGATAATATACTAAGTATTTTAGAATATAAAAATATTTTTATATTAGAATCATTAGAATTCTGAACATTAATTTTATCTTTTATTAAATTTTCTTCTGATACTTTAATAATAATTTTAATTATACTTAAGTCTTTTTTTTCATCTTTTAAAAGTATATCTAAGGCAGAATTTAAGTCACTATTAAAAAGTAAATTTTTTATATAATTTACTTTTTGCTCACTATTTAATAAATTAATATTTGTATTATAATTGTTCACTTTTATACCCTACCTTACTTATAAGTTGATTATAAATTAAATTTTTAAAATTGTAAATATATATTACAAACTCTTTAAATAAACTTATTCATATATGTTTAATAAATAGTACAAAAAAAATTATAAATAATGCATAAGTAACAAATAATACTAGAGTTTTTTTAAAACCAGCAATTTTTTTATAATAAAGTAATAAAACAATTCTTAATATGAGCAGATTAAAAAGAAATAAGAAAAAACTGCCTAAGCCATCCCATCCATCTTGCTGAGTAAAATAAGTTATATAGAAATAATAAAGTGATGTGCATGAAAACATCAATATTAAAGTAATAATTGATTTATTACATTTTTCTCTATAATCTTTATAAGATTCTATAATTCCACAAACAATAGGTAAATACATTAATACTATAGTAATTTCACTTTCAACATTTATTAACATAATAATTGGAATATAAATTGGTATTATCAATAAAACACCAATTAAATTTTTAAGTATATTATTTTTTTTAGTTTCAATATCTTTTTGCACTTTCTATCACCTCTTAGAAATATTATTTAAATATATTTTTATTAATTATATTTGATAAAACATTAAGTCCTATCTTTTCAATAATGTCAAGAGCCTTTTTAGATAGCTTTTTTATTTGAACTGTAATTTTTTTATTATCTTTTTTCATAGCAGCTTGCAAAACATCATCAATTTCTTTTTCATTTACATACTTTTTTAATATCTTTATTTCATTTATTATTTTATCATAATCATATTCATTAAAATTAATAGTATTATTATTTCCCCTACTTATTACTCCGTTATTTATTATCATTTTTTATAGTCACCTTATTTTTATTTCCTTTACTTATTACTCCGTTATTAACTATATCATGACTATCAAAATTAATAGTATAATTAACTTTTTTAGAATTTATAGCATCTATAATAGCATCATGAACATTTTTTATAAATTCTTTATTATCTGACTTTAATATTACTTCTTTTCTAGCTTCTGTTTGTATACTTAAACCAAAAAACTCTTTTTTATGTTCTTTATAATTATAATATAGCAATATAGGCAATGTAAAAATATAAATAGTAAATAATATTTCTATTTTTCTCCATATAGCACATACAATAAAAACAAAAACAAGTCCAAAAAACCACTCTTTAACTGAAGCTAATAAAGAATGTTTCTTAAAATTAATAAAATTCATATTATCTATACTACCAACATTTAAAGTAGTACCAAAAAAATGAATCATTTTATCCCCGACTTTTTCAGTTGTAAATTATAAAAATGTCTATTTTTTGTTGAAAATAGGC
>CAYOAY010000013.1:0-22360 GCA_964402155.1 uncultured Muribaculaceae bacterium
TTTATATAGTATTTTTACTACCATACATGTTAATAATATCAAAAACACCCCCCCCTATGTCAATATTTTCTAAGAAAGTTTACAATTTATAGATATTCAAAATAATTTATATAAAAATTGTAATTTTTTTTGCAAATTATATTGTATAAAAAAAGCAAAAAGTATAAAATAATTTGCAAATTTACTAAAAAGGAGAGAAAAACAAAAAAAGAAGAGAACTCACTCTCGACAGTCGTTTTCTCTTCTTTACCAATTTGTCTTTCGAGTTTATAATGATACTACTAAAATCAAGAAATTTCAATAGCAATTTCCAAGAAAAATTAAAATATTATAATAATGGCAATACTAATTGTGATATTAAATGCTCTAAATGTGAGTCAACTAACTTAATTTCACATGGCTATTATAAAAGGAATTTGATTTATGAATGCAATCATATGCATATTAAAATGATTGTTACTATTAAAAGGGTAAAATGTAAATCTTGTTGTTTAACTCATGCTTTATTGCCCATAGATATTGTGCCTTATAAAATAACATCTTTTAAAGTTATAATTAAATGTTTATTTGATGATAATTATTTTAATGATTCTTCATTTTCATATGATACTAGAGAAAAGTGGTTTAGACATTTTAAAATGTTTCTACCATATATTAAAACAATAATTGGAATTGGAAAAAATATATATAATGAAATATCTAAAAATTTTGATGAATTCTATGTGAATTTTTACAATGTAAATAAAAAAATAATACTAATGATTAGAAGTGGCTTATTTAACATTGGCCTTTTATAAAAGGCCACCCACATAACTATACCTTTAATTTCATTATTTTCCATATTATTATACTTACCGAAAGGAGGAAATACAGTGGATTATAATGATTATAATGATATAGGTTTATTTAAATTTGGTATTATTGCACCTGCTATTAATAAATCTCATAATTTTTCTAATAATGAGAGTTTTTTTGATGAAGTTTCAAAAAAACACATACATTCAAAAATAAGGAATATAAGTTTTCTAAAAATACAATAAAAAGTTGGTATTATACTTATCAAAAAAGGTTTTATAAATTTAAGAAAAAAATCTAGAAGTGATAAAAGTCAAACTAGAAAACTAAATAATGATACTATACAAAGAATAATAACATTCCGTGAAAATTATCCAAATGCAACTGGTTCATCTGTATATAAAAGCTTAATTGATGATGGATATATAAATAAGAATGAAGTATCACTTAGTACCGTTTTAAGATTTATAAAAAACAAAAATTTAAAATCTAATCAACTTGTTAATATAGAAAGAAAAATGTTTGAAATGGAATACATTAATGACTGTTGGCAAGCAGATACGTCTGATGGCCCTTATATTACTATAAATGGTAAAAAGAAACGTGCTAAATTAATCATGTTTATTGATGATAAATCAAGAATGATTACAGGTTTTGATTTCTTTTTTAATGATAATGCTATTAATATGCAAAAAGTATTTAAAACAGCAGTTAAAAAGTATGGAATACCAAAGAAGTTATTTGTTGATAATTGTGGTCCATATTCGAATAAGCAATTATCTTTAATATGTGCTTCTTTAGGTACTATATTAATTAATGCAAAACCATATTCCCCAGAATCTAAAGCGAAAATTGAAAGAAGCTTTAGAACTATCAAAGATGGTTGGATGAGATGCACAGATTGGAATGAATTTAAAAGTCTTGAAGATGCTAAAAAAAGTTTAAGCGATTTTCTTTATAATGAATATTTAAATAAAATTCATTCATCTACTAATCAAACACCTAATGAAAGATGGCATAATGAATTTAATGCAGTAAGATATAAAGAAGAAGAAATTATTGATAATGTATTCTTACATAGAGTTGAAAGAAAAGTAAGAAAAGATATGACAATAAAAATAGAAAATAATTATTATGAAGTTCCTTTTAAATATGTAGGGTTAAAACAAGAATTTAGATATGACCCTAATGATTTATCTGAAATATTTATTTTTGAAAATGAAGAGTTAAAAGAAATATGTAAGCCTGTAGATAAAGTTTCAAATTCTAAAATAAAAAGAAAAAATAATATAGATTATTCAAAAATAATAAATGATGAAAGAAACGTTATTGAGGAGAAATAATATATGTATACATCATACTATGGAATGACAACAAATCCATTTTTAAAAGAAGGTACAATAAAATATAAATTTGAAAGTAATGATTTTAAACAAGTAAATAATAGATTGCATTATATAAAAGAAATAAAAGGAATAGCCTTAATAACAGGTGGTACAGAATTAGGAAAAACATATGCAATAAGATACTTTATAAATGAATTAAATAAAGGATTATATAAAATAATTTATATATCAGTTACAAATGATATGACAAGTTTTGATTTTTATAAAGCACTTTGTAATAATTTAGAGTTAGATATTGGAGCATGTTATAGAGCAGATATTTATAAAAAAATTCAAGAAGAATTTAAAAGATTGGTAACAAAAGATAGAGTACAACCAATTATAATATTAGATGATATTCATTTAATAAGAAAAGAAATATTTGATAATTTTAAAATATTTTATGATTTTGATATGGACTCATGTGATTATGTATCATTAATATTGGTTGGTAAGTCTGAAATAAAAAATGAATTATGTAAAAACATTTATGAAGGCATAAAGCAAAGAATAATTGTTAATTATACATTTGAAGGATTATCAAGGCAAGAAGTTAAAAGCTATATAGAAAGTAGATTGGAAATAGCAGAAACTAACGGAAATATATTTACTGATGATGATATTAATGCATTATATGCATGCAGTAAGTCATCGCCAAGAACTCTTAATACGTTAATAACAAATTGCTTAATGTTAGGATTTCAAAAAAATAGTCTTAAAATTAATTCAGATATTGTTATGGATGCAAAGCAGGAAATGGATTTATCAAAATAAAAAATAGTCTGAGTGACTATTTTTTTAGTATTAATAGTTAAATTTGTATAGATTAATTTGCAAATTTATTATTTATTTATAATTTCCTACCATTCAATCCAATTATTAGCAGCTTTTAGTTCATTAATTAATTTTTGATGTTCTTCATATGTTTTAGTAAAATGAGTTTTACCAGATTTATCAGCAACAAAATAATAATAGCTTGTATTATTTGGATTAATAGCAGCTTCAAATGATTTTTCTCCAAAATTTGAAATAGCTCCAACCGGTAATTTGCCATTCATCTTAGGACCTCTTGTATTATAAGGATTATAAGTATTTAATTCTTTACTTGTTAAATCACGTTCTCCGACTTCAACTTTAACTGCATAATAAGTAGTCACATCACTACCAAGTGACATACCAGCTTTTAATCTATTATAAAATACACTTGATATATTTTTTCTATCTTCATCTAATCTTCCTTCTTTTTCAATTATAGATGCAATTATAACAAGTTCATTTATGTTATATGAAGAAGAATCTATTTGAGATTTATATTTAGATAATACTTTATTGGTTTGTTCTAACATAGTTTCAATAATTTCCTTAGCAGTTGCATTTTTTCTTAAAGAATAAGTTTCAGGAAATAAATATCCTTCAAGTGGATAATATATATTTTCATTTTTTATATCACTTGTTAAAAACCAATATTTTTCTATTAAACTATCTATATATGTTTCATCATCTAAAATACTATATATTTCACTTTCTGATATATTAGTTTTTTTAGCTATTTCTCTAGCTACCCCTCTAATTGTTTTACCTTCTTTAAAAGTTATTTTAATATCTTCTTTTTTATAATAATCACCACTTAAAATTTCAACAAT
Source organism: uncultured Muribaculaceae bacterium (assembly GCA_964402155.1). GTDB lineage: Bacteria > Bacillota_I > Bacilli_A > RF39 > UBA660 > Aphodocola. Next base: position 3,824 of record CAYOAY010000013.1, read on the forward strand.
ATCCTTAGTAGAATAACTTTTATCAAGTTTATATACACCTGCTTTATAACCATTTATATCTTTTAATTTAATATATATTTTATAAGCATAATAATTTTTAATTATTCCTTCTTTTTCTAACTTTTTACCAACACTATAAGCAGAGCTACCATTTAAAACATTAAACTCAATTACCTCACTTCTAGATGATACAGGCTCAAGTAAATAATTAAATAAAATTAATATTCCAATAATAATTAATATAAACACTATAAATAAAGTAAATAAAACTTTAACCCATCTTTTAAACTTTCTTTTTTTAGGCTTATTATCTATTTCTAAAACTTCTATTTCTTCCATTTTTTCTCCTTTTATTCTTTTTCTATAATATTATTATTTATATATTCTAAAGCCATATTAAGCTTATCTTTATTAGTTCCACCACCTTGAGCAAATAAAGCACTTCCTCCACCATTACCATCAGTTATAAGTGAAACATCTTTTATTAATTTACCTATATTAACTTTATCTTTTAAACTTTCACTTGCTTTCGCAATAAAATTAATAGAATCATCTTTTTCATTAATTATAAATACTATAGCATTATTTAATTTAGAAAGTAAACAACCAATAAGCGTTTTTAAAGATGATATATCTTCATTATTAAATCTTTTAATTAAAACATCCCCATATTTACCATCTTTTTTTTCTTTAACATAAATATCTACATTAGATAAAATTTTACTAGCTAACTTATATTTATATTCTTTTTCCAATAAAGCTAATTGCTTTCTTAAATTAATGACTTCTTCTTTATTTTCTAATACATCTTTATAACAATTAGGTCTTTGATTAGATATATTTATGTTTATATTTAATTCAATATCCTTTAGCTTAGCTTCATTAATTATTCTTTTAGCTTTTTCTAAAAGCAAAATCATTTCGTCATTATAAGGTTTAATAATATTAAATAATTCTATTTCTAAATTAGTATCACATACTGCTTCTATTCTATATATATTAAGTCCTTTAGATTCTATATACATAATTGCAAAACTTCTAATATTACCAGTATTAGTAACATGTGTACCACCACAAAGCTCTATAGAATTACCAAATTTAACAACTCTTACATTATCAGCATATTTATCATCAAATAATGCCATAGCATTAAGCTTTTTAGCATCAGTAAGACTCATTTGTTTAATATCAGCTGGTATATTATCTTTAATCATTTCATTTACTTTTTCTTCCACTTTAATAACTTGATTATCACTTATCTTACCAGTATATTTAAAATCAAATCTTAAGGTATTGCCATCTACATAACTACCTTTTTGAGATACTTCACTTCCTAATACTGTTTGAAGAGCATACTGAAGTAAATGAGTTGCAGAATGATTTTGACATATATTAAATCTATTTGTTTCATCTACTTTAAGAGTTACTATATCACCAACATTAATATCTCCATTAATTATTCTTATATAATGAATATGCTGTCCATTAGAAGCTTTCTCGCATTTTAACACATCAGCTTTAAAATCATTAGATTCTATAATACCAATATCACCTTCTTGACCACCCATTGTAGCATAAAAAGGAGTTTTATCAGTAATTATTATACCTTCAGAATAAATAGAAGACATATTACCATTAATATCACCAACAAATATAACTTTAGCTTCTATACTTAAATTATCATAACCAACAAATAAACTTTCTTCTTTAAAATTAACTAAATCATTTTGAGTATTCATACCAGATGTTTTTTTTATAGAAGATCTAGCCATTTGTTTTTGTTTTTCCATACAAACTAAAAATTCTTCTTTAGAAATATTAATATTATTTTCTTTTAATATTTCTTCTGTTAATTCATAAGGAAAACCATAAGTATCATAAAGTTTAAATACATCCTCACCAGTTATTTTCTTACCACTTTTAATTAATTCTTCTAATCTTTTTTCACCAGAAGATAAAGTTTTTAAAAAAGCTTCTTCTTCTTTTTTTATTTGACTATCAATTAATTCTTTATTTTCTAATAAATATGGATAATAATCTTTCATAATTTCAATTACACTATCAGTTAATTTATACATAAATGGTTCATAAATACCTAATGTTCTGCCAAAACGTGATGCACGTCTTAAAATACGTCTTAAAACATATCCCCTTCCCTCATTAGAAAATGATGCTCCATCACTTAATGCAAAGGTAAGTGTTTTAATATGATCAGCAATTGATCTAATACTTTTTTGATCAGTATATTTAACAGAAGATATTTCTTCTATTTTTTTAATTATAGGAGAAAAAAGATCAGTATCATAATTAGTTTTACCATTTTGCAAAGCACATACTATTCTTTCAAGACCCATTCCAGTATCTATATTTTTATGAGGAAGTTCTTTAAAATCTTCCCTTTTCATACCATCTATATGATTATACTGACTAAATACATTATTCCATATTTCTATATATCTTTCATTATCTATATCTTCTTTAATTAATTCAGGACCTCTTTTATCAAATTCTTCACCCTTATCATAAAAGATTTCTGAATCAGGACCACATGGGCCTGGACCAATATCCCAAAAATTATTATCACTTTTAATAATATGAGACTCTCTAACACCTAAACTAATCCATTTATCATAAGACTGTTTATCATTAGTATAAACAGTTACATAAAGTTTTTCTTTATCGATACCAAACCACTTATCACTGGTTAATAATTCCCAAGCATACTCTAAGGCTTCATCTCTAAAATAATCACCTATAGAAAAATTACCAAGCATCTCAAAAAAAGTATGATGATAAGAGTCTCCAACATTTTCTATATCATTAGTTCTAATACACTTCTGAGAATTAACAAGCCTTTTAGATGGTGGAATCTTAGTACCATCAAAATATTTCTTTAAAGGAGCAACACCAGCATTTATCCATAAAATAGATGGATCATTTTCAGGAATTAATGATGCTGAAGGAACAATTTTATGTCCTTTACTTTCAAAAAACTTTAAAAACATTTCTCTTATTTCATTACTTGTTAATTTTTTCATCATCTAACACCTCATCTACTATTTTAACTATTTTCTTATTTAAATCATCAAAAGAACCATCATTATTTACAATATATTCATAATCATTATAATTATCAAGTGCAACTTCAGTAATATGTTTTTTTTCATTACTACTTAAACTACTTTCAAAATCAGGTCTTATTATATTTAATCTATAAACATATAAAAATTCATTTTTAATTAAATCTAGTTCTAAAGGAAGTCTTGCATCAGATATTGTAATAACATCAAAATAATAAGAATATACTTTTATATCTTCAATTATTCTTCTAATAAATAATTTATCATCTATTTTATTTCTTATTATTTCAGTACCAAGCTCTTGAAGTAAACTTCTAGGTTTATTATCCTCACTACCATCCCAACCAGATATTTCTTTGGCATACATTTTTATATAAGAACTAATTTGTAAATTAACAGATTTTAAATTTTTTAATTTAACATAATTATTAATTAAGTTAGCTGTTGTATCCTTTCCAGAATTAGCTTTACCAGATATTATAAATACTTTAACATCTTTTTTATTAAATATCATATATCCTCCTTTATAATGCTTATCTTATATTATCTAATATACTTTTAATATTTTTTCTAATTATAAAATTATCAATTATATCTAAAACTGCATATACAATAATAAATATTCCTATTATTTGTGTTACTAATAAAACAGTTTTAAGTGGATTAAATAATAACACTATTCCCCATATGAAGGTTAATAGAGAAAGAAGACAAGTATAAGTCCAATCAGAATTTTTTGTTCTTTTAAGAAGTAGTGCATATTCAAATTTTGTTATACTATTAATTATTATCCATATTCCAAGTATTATAGGAAAAAAAGAACTTAAAGCAAGAGGTTTAATAATTAAAAACATGCCCGCTATTAACATTAAAACACCATATATTAAATCAAAATTAAACGTACTTAAAATATCTTTTGCAGAAAAATATTTATAAGATGAATATAGCCCTGCTGATATAAGTGTACCTCCTATAATATAAGATATTACAGAAATAGTAGTATCAGGCTTTATAAACAAAAATAAACCTACAATTACAAATATTATTGAAGTAAATAGTGATGTATTACACTTCTTATTTATTCTTTTATTTAAATTTTCTTCATCAATTGTTGTATTTATTACTCTCATATACTATCTCCATACTAATTATTTAATTTTTTTACTTTAGCTTTTTTTATTTCTTCTTTAATTTTTATATATTCTTCTAATAAATAATTTAATTCTTCCAAAGATAAATCATCCTTATTATTTTTTACTTTATACTTTATAACATAATTAATAAAATCATATAAATAAGAAAAATCATCAAAATCAATCATCTCATTTAAATTATTATCATAAAATTTTATTTTCTTATTATCTATATGTGCTTTAGTATATTTTAAAATTACATATTTATTATTTTCCCTATTTAATTTTTCTAAAACATAAGTCACATTATTTATAACTTCAATTTTTCTATATATATATTCTTCATTTTCTATTTTCGATAACAACTCACATAAAATAAGTGCTATATCTTCAATATTAAAAGATGATTTTTCACATATAATACTTTTTTTATTATTTAAAGCAGTATTTAATAATAAAATATTTTCTTCTACTTGTTTTATATTATCATCATATGAATCACTAACTCTTTTTAATTCTTCTTCTTTAGCACTTTTTATAGCACTTAATGTTTTCTTTTTTTCATTAATTATTCTTTCCGTAAAATTAGTTTCTTCAAAAATATCCATTATATCCTCCAAATAAATCTTATATTTAATATTATATATTTTATTTAAGCTTTTTACAATATGAATTACTTTCTTTTTCATAAGTTAACTTATGTATTAGACTTATTAACTCTACTTTAGATATCTCACATTCATTTGATATTCTATAATTTATTATTTGATTAATAAAATCATAAATATAATCTAAACCTTTAGTATCTATAATTTTATTATAGTTATTATCATAAAAATATATTTCTTTATTAAATACTTCTATTTTATCTTTATATAATACAATCATTTTATTATTATTCTTTATTACCCAATTATAATAATTATCCTTATCAATTATTATCATATAATTATACTTTTTATTTTCTATATTAGTTATTAAAGTAGCTAAAAAATTACCTATTTCATTTAAATTAAATTTAGAATTATCATAAATCATTTTATATTTTTTATTAAGTAACTTTAAATACATTTTTTTAGAACATTCTAACTCATTAATCTTACTATTTTTATATTTAAGTGAACTTGGCATAAAATAATTATCATAATTATTTATTATATCAATTTCCATATTTATATTTTCAATAATTCTAATTATATAATTAGTAAAATCAAATTCATAATTATCCATGTAAGCCTCCTTTATAATTATATTATATTTAATAAAACAAAAAAATAGCATACTAGCTATCTTTTTGCATTTTTTTAAAACTATTTATCCATCATATTTTCGAGTTTATCTTGAGCTTCTTTTTTTACCTTATTTATAGTGTTTTTAATGCCTCCATTACAAGAACACTCATTATAACAGTATAACGCACCAGACCCTACTGCAACGCCTAAAAACATCCACCCAAGATTATTTAATGTTTTCATAACTAATCACCTCTTTATAAAAATATGAATTGTAGCGCTATTAAATGCGCCATTATTATTATGAACTAATTAATCTTATTTATAAGTAAATTTTTTAAAAGAGTTTTTCTATCTCTTGCTAATCTATTATAAACAGCTTTCATAAAGGCATTAGCTTCACCAATTAAAATTAATGATTTTTTAGCCCTAGTAATACCTGTATAAACTAACTTTTTATAAAGCATCATCTTATAAGAATTAACAATTGGCATTATAACAATTTGAAATTCACTGCCTTGAGCTTTATGAATACTTATAGCATAACCATGTTTAATAGCTTTATAATCCTTTTTAGTATACTTAACTACATTACCATCAAAATTAATAGTTATTTCACCACCACTAATTTTTTCAATAAAACCAATATCACCATTAAATACATTATCATCTGGCATATTCTCTAATTGTAAAATTTTATCTCCTACTCTATATATAAAATTTCCATCATATACTTCATCTTTTAAATCACTTTTAGGATTAAATACATTTTGAAGTGCTTTATTTAAATTATCTATACCACATATACCTTTATAAATAGGTGCTAAAACTTGTACATTTTTAATATCATACCCTTTATCAATTGCCTTTTTAGCTACTTTAACGCAAGCTTCTAATACATCTATTTCAGAGCACTCAATAAAATTATAATCATCTTTCTTAGAAGTAAAACTTTCACTTAAATTACTATTATTTACCTCATAAGCAAGCTCAGTAATATATGAATTTTGATCTGTTCTATATATTTCTTTTAAAAATATAGTATTAATTATTTCAGAATCTATTAAATCTTTTAATATATTACCAGGAGATACACTTTCTAATTGATTATAATCTCCTATCAAAAGAAGTTTTACATTACTTTTTAAAGCTTTAAATAAATTAGCCATTAAACTAACATCAATCATACTAGATTCATCAACAATTACAAATTCAGCATTAGATTTATTTTTCTCATTAACTAAAAACTCTTCTGTTTCTTTATTCCATTTCAAATATCTATGTATGGTAGATGCAGGATATAGACAAGAATCACTCATTCTTTTAGCAGCTCTACCAGTAGGTGCAAGTAAAACCATTTTTTCTTTTAATTTATCAAAAGAATAACCTGTTATATTTTTATATAACTGTACTATTCCTTTTATAATAGTTGTTTTACCTGTTCCTGGTCCACCAGTTATAATAGAAAAATTTTTAATAATGGCCTTTTTAATAGCTCTTTTTTGCTCATCATTATAATTAATATCAAAAAAACTTTCTAATCTTTCAATTTTTAAATCAATATCTTTTACATTATTATCAGGCATATTAGATAAACTATAAGCAATTTCGCTAATATATAATTCATCTTTATAATAATTAGCTAATATATATTTATCATCTTCAATAATTATTTTACCCATAGAATTTAATTCTATTAAATAATAAGATAACTCTTCTAAACTTAACTTATCATCAACTAAAGAATTACAAGTATTTCTAATAATTTCTTCATTTAAATATGTATCACCTAACTTAAAACATAAAGTTTGCATAACATATATTATTAATGCAAGAATTCTTCTTTCATCATTTACTAATATATTTGTTTTACTTCTTAATTCATCTATTTTAGTAAATGTTATTGTATCTATAGTATCTATTAATTCATATGGATTATTTTTTACAATTTTAATTGCGTTATCTAAATAATAATTATATATTTTAAGAGAATCTTTCATGTTAAAGCCAAAATTAGTTAAAAATACAACCGTTTCAAAGCTTTCATTATATTTATTTAAATTCTCTTTTATACTAATAGCCTTTTTTTCTGTCATTTTAGGTACATTAAGTAAACATGTATAGTCATTTGCTATCATTTTAAGACAATCATTACCTAATATATCAACTATTTGCTGAGCTGTTTTTTCTCCTACTTTAGGAAATATATCACTAGATAAAAAAAGTATTAATCCATCTTTATCATCTGGCATAACTATTTCATACTTATCTACTTTATACTGAAATCCATACTTAGGATTATCTACAATATTACCATAAAATTTATAATTTTCATCTAACTTTAACTCTGCAAAAAGCCCAGTAAACGTAAATAACTTATTTTTATAATCTTTTAAATCTTCTTCATCAGTTTCATTAATTTTTATAAGACCAACTGTAAAGCCATCTAAAGAAGAAAAAATTATTTTCTTTATTGCACCTTTAATCATAATAATATCCTCCTTTCTTTTGTATACTTAAAATTCAAACAATATAATTATATCATTAAACTATTATTTTTAAAATAAATAAAAAAAACACTATAAAGTGTTTTAATATTTTACTTTTCTTTATTAGCTAATTTAATTACAGCTTTCGTATATTTAAGTAATTCCTTTTTATTTTTAAATCCACAAGTTTTAGCAAAATAATTAATATAACTTTCATCTTCTTTTACTAAACCTATTTGCATAGCTTTATTGATATTATAACTTTCTTTTGAAGTAAGTGTTGATAATTTTGCATAATCTTTAACATTTATATTATAAAGTGGATCATTATTTTTAAACTTATTATAAATTTCCGTTGTCATAATACAGTTATCAATTAATTCTTCATTATTTTTAAATTCAATTATAACACTATCTTCATATTTAGTAACATTTACAATTCTATTAATATACTTAGCCTTACCATTTTTTATTTTTCCAACATTAGGGCCAATATTTAGCTTTATTATTAAAATAATTATTATTAAAAGAAGAATACTAGAAATAATGACAATTTGTTTCTTTTTTAATTTTAATTTATATTTTTTATTTTTCATTTTATCACCCTTCTTTACTAAAAAAGAGTTAGAGAAAACTCTAACCCTTAATTAATTTTCTTGTTTTCTTCTAATAACAAATAAGCTTGCACCAATTAATCCAAATACTGATAAGATACCAGTTGTAATATATAACATAATATTATCAGAAGTTTTAGGATTATTAACTACTGGTACTTCTTTTGCTATAGTAAAGTTTGTAGTAGCTACTCCACCATCAGCAAAAGTAACTTTTAATGTATGCTTTCCAACATTTAATTTATCTAAATAACTTTGTTTTAAAGTAATTATTGTACTGCCTTTTTCTGTAGTATAATTATCTTCTTCTATAAGTTCATCATCAACATATACTTTTCCACCTTGCATGAATAAACCATATTCAGCATCAATTCTAAATTTAGCTTCTTTATCTTTAGCAGTTGTATAAGTTTGATTAGCTCCATCAATTACTTCATAAACAATTTTTTCAACTACTACTTCAATTTCCATATTAGCAGTTATATTATTTAATGTTAATGTATCTCCAATCATTTCATCAGTTTTATCAACACCATTTACTAATACTTTGATAAACTTATAACCATAATTAGCATATATTGTAAAGTCTTTACTATCTCCATAATTTACAATAAATACACCATCAGGATCAATTGTTGCTCCTTCTATATCTACTACTGTAATTGTAAATGGAATCTTTTTATAACTTACTTCGATATTTTTATTTTCATCTACTGTAAGAGTTAATTTATTATTAGTAATAGTAGTTTCTGCCCCGTTTACTTTTACTTTATCAATCATAAAGCCAACCTCTGGTGTAAAGATAATTTCTTTTTTTGTTCCTTCAACTACATTCATAAATGGTCCATTAATAGTTCCATTACCACCATTAACTTTTGTTGTTACATTAAATATATCTTTAGTAACTACTTTTATATCAATATTATTTATAACATTATAATTATCAGTATCACTTGGTGTATATGTTGCTTTATAAGTATGTGTTCCAACTATAAGTGATGTACTTGCATCATTCCAAGTAAATCCACTAGGCAATGTAATATCACTTAATTTTTGGCCTTTAAGACCTGTTAAATTAGTTGGTATTTCATAATCCGGATCAGCCTTAGTAATAGACCAATTAAGTGTTAAATTACTAGTTGTTCCATCAGACCATTCATAATTATCTTTATCCTTTAAACTAATTGTTATAGTGTAACTTCCAACATTTTTAGCACTAATATTACCAGAATAAGACATCTTATCTATATCATAATTAACAGGTTCTGTCATTATAACATCATTATTATATTCATATGAATTTTGTTTTAAAGTTACTTTAGTAAGTTTAGCTTTATTAATTGTAAAGTTAAATGTTACTTGTCCTGTATAAGTTGCATTACTATTTGGAACTTTATAAGTAACACAATAAGTTCCTGCATTTTTTGGAGCAGTTGTACTACTATATGTTGTACTACCAGTTCCAGCATAACTTACTTCAAGTGTACTTGGATTTACTTTATTATCTGTTACAGTTATTGTTCCTGTAGGTGTATGAGCATTACCATCATAAGTAAATTCTTGATTATTAGTAATTCCGCTAATTGTTACAGTTTCTTTTGCAACAACTTTAATTTTGAAAGTTTTTGTTGCTTCACTATATTCAGGTGTTTCATCTCCACCTAAATTACTTGATGTAGATTTAACTTTCATTATAACTTCGCCTACTGTATTGCCTGCTCTAAATCCACCATAATTAGTATCATCATATGTTCCTGCTGTTCCAGATTCTTGTTCAAATGAAACATTACCTTTAGCACCAGTTAATGCTGCTTCTAATTCAGAAGTAAGTAATGTACCATTAACTCTAACATATTGGTCTGCAATTGATAAAGTTTGATTTGCTGTTGTTATTGTTAAAGTTCCATTAACGTGAGATCCAAATGTATAGTTAGAAGTAATATCTTTATCACCTCTCATAACTTTTACATTAGATACTGTATTATTACTTGTTCCAACATAAGTTTGAGAACCAGTAATAGTAGCAGTTAATTCATCACCAAGTTCTAACACTCCATCAGTATAAGTAAAACTATTTTTTGTTAAAGCACTACCATCATATGCTTTAGTAGCAGAATCTGCTCTTACAACTATTTCTGTTGTAAGAGGTTTAACTGTAAGAGTTCCATTTGTAGTTGTTATATTACTATAACTATCTTCATTTTCAAGAGAATAACTACTAACTACATTATTTCCTGTAAAAGTATCTTTTACATCTGTAACAGAACCTGTTATTCCTGCTGAGATATGATCTCCAGTAGGTAATACTCCATCAGTAATCTCAGTATCACCATAGTATATTTTATAACCACTCTCTGAATGAGTAAGGCCATCATAAATCACTTCATCTGAATTAGCTATAATTTTAATTTGTGTATTATTCTTTGCAACTATAAAATCAGACTCTGTAGATTTTGCTTCTAAATTTGGATCTGTAATTGTTAATCTGATTGTATAAGTATTTGCCAACTTTGGTATTTCAGTACTCCATTCATCAGCATTTTTTATAGAATATTCTATTAAATACTTATCTGAAGGTACACTATCTAATCCAGATTTAGTATATCCAGTATGAGCTGTTCCATCATAAGTCCAACCATCTTTACTTACACTTATATCTCCTAAAGGTTTTCTTCCTACTGTTAATGTAACTGTTGATGTATATGTTTTATTTTTTTCATCAGTTACTGTTATTGTTGCTGTATAAGTACCGGCATTAAGTCCAGTTTTAGCTTTAACCTTATAAGATGTGTTATCTAAAGTACCAGCTGTTAATGTAGGTGCTGTTGCTGGACCAACGATCTCAAATTTTTCTTCACCAATTCCAATTGTTTTTACACTTACAGTCTTTATTTTTAGAGAATTTGTACCTCTATTCTTAATAGGTATTGCAACAGGTGTTGCTGTACTATAACCATAAGTTTCATTTAAAGTTACATTTGATACATCAAAGCCTTCTGTCTTTGTTATTTCAATAGTATCGTAGCTTTGTGTTACACTACTAAATCCATTAAGTGCAGATGCAGATAATGTTCTATCTGTTAAGAAAGTACCCTCTGTATTTAATGTACTATGTTTTAATTTAACTTTTGAGTCTGAGCTTACTAAATCATTAACTGTAAAATTTTTACCATAAGAAAAGATTAATCTTGGTCTGTCTCCTTTAAAAGTTAATTTATCATAATTAACATTAAGTGTTACATTGTTAGCATCTATATCACTGGCATAAAATAATATAGCTTGAGAACCTCTTACTTCAAAGTAACCATCTTTTATTTGAAAATCAAATGTAATATTCTTATTTTTCATATAATTAGGACTTGAATTCAAGGTAAACAAAGTAGCTTCTGAAACATATAAGCTTTTAAAATTTCCACTTTCAACAGTAAACTTAAAGTTCTTTGTTGAGGTAGTATCCAAATTAGCATTAGTAAACCAAATAGTCTTATTTGAGATAATTTTGCCTAACTTACCGCTACTTGAATCTTTAATAGTTAAACTACCAGAAGTAAAAAAATCTATACCATTACCACCATATGTAACTCCAACATTTTGACTGTTAGTTTCTCCACTAATAGTGTGCCCATTTAGATCAAGTGTTAGGTCAATAATTGGTATAAATTCTAGATAACTTGTTAATTCAATATCATCAACTAGTTTAACTACTGTAGTATCAGTATCAGTAGCCTTAACACCATCTACTTCTTTTTTTCCATCAACTGCAGCTTTTAGCTGTTGTTCATTAGCTACTTCTACAGTTAATGCATTTACATTTATAACACCGATGGTAAAGATGCAAATAAATGTAAATGCTAATTTCATTAATATTTCTTTTTTATTCATTTTTCCTATCTCCTTTCAATTATAATTATATCACTATTTTTCATCAAAAAAAACATTTATTTAAATTTTATCAGGATAAACGCATGAGTTTTTACTTATAAATAAAGGAATTAAGGTAAAACAAGTATAAAATGTTGATAAATTTTAAAATAAAATATCCAATATTAATCATACTGATAAAACTATAATGTTTATGGTTGTCTTATATTAAAGGGCTTTACTCAGATTTTAATCTCGTGCGTTTATCCTGAAATTTTATATATATAATTTTCTTTTCTTGGATGAGAAATAGGTTCTATATCTTTATAACCAATAATACAATTTGCAATAGCTTCATAATTATCACTTATACCTAAATCTTTTAATATCTGTTTTCCTTCTTTTGTTTCAAAGGTTTCTTTTGCTCTATGTATCCAGCAACTACCTAAATTAAGACTATGAGCTGCAAGCATCATATTTTGCATAACTAAACACCCATCATAAATATAAGTTGGAATATTTTTATCAGCTAAAACAACTAATACTACAGGTGCATTATAAAACGGATCAAAACCACTTGGCATATTACCTATATTTGCATTAATCCTTGATAATTTATCTCTTAATTTCTTATTAGTTATCTCTAATATTATAGGTGATTGCTTATTTAAACCAGATGGTGCATAAGTTCCAGCTTCTGTAATAATATCAATCATTTCTTTAGGTACCATATCACTTTTATATTTTTTTATACTTCTTCTTGTTTTAATACAATTTATAACATCATTCATATATATCATCCTCTCTTATTATATCTTATCATAAAACAATTAAATATTACTCATATAATTCATTAAAAACATCTGCCTTTATATCTATAATATCATCCATATAGATAATAGAATTATCTTTTAATTTAATTAATTTTAATGTTTGATCTATATTTTTAGGTATACCTTTTATTACTTTATATTCCCCGCCATCTTTTTTATCATCTTTTTTAAAATAAACAAAACTAATTTCATTATTTTCTTTAATATGTTTACTAATATAATATATTTTTTCATTAAGTATATTTCTTAATTCATCATCTATTTCTATTTTTTTATTAGTTAATCTTTGAGCTTCTTTTATTTTATCATCATAACCTGTTAATGCATTAAAAGGCATAAATAAAGCTGCTCTTTTTTCATCACTTAATTTCGGATATTTAGACAATGGTCTTTTTAAATTAATAATGTCATCATAATTACTCATCCTCTATGTCCTCCTACTTCATTATTTCTTTTTATAGCAGTAGACCCATCTTCTAAATTCATTACTTTTAATATAGAATTTTTACCATACTTTCTTTTTATATCTAAAATAACATTTTGTACTTTTCTTTCTTTTTCTTCTTTTATCATTAAATCCTGTATTTTTTTACTTTCATCTTCATAATTAGTAAACAAATCAAGCTGTTTGATATAGGTTTCTTTTTCTACACTTTTTTCATCTACAACATTACAAGCTGATAAATTTATTTTTCTAATTAATAAAATAGGATTAACTATTTTTTCATATGATTTTAAAACTTCATTTATAATTATAGAAGATGAAGATGTTTTATGATAAGTATTTATAGTTACATTAGAATATTTAGGTACCTTTCTTCCATAAATATCAGTTATAACTTCTCCTTTATACTTACTACTAATATTTAAATCAGTTAAATTTTCTACGTCATAATATATCATTAAAACAAACTTACTTGATTTTAACTTTTTATTAGCTAATTCTAAAGCAAGACTATCAGTCATTTCTCTAACTATAAGCTTAGCTTTTTCATAATTATAAGGACAATTTAATACCTGACCTATACTTATACTTTTTGATGATGCTTTATAATTTTTAACCATTTGAACTGTACAAGGTTCATATCCCCACGCATGATCTATTAAAAACTCTGCATTAACACCAAATAATTTAAATAATAAATCCTCATTATTTAAAGACATTCTAGCTATATCACCCATAGTATACATATTATTATCTTCTAATTTTTTCAAATACCCTTTTCCAATTCTCCAAAAATCAGTTAAAGGCTTATGATCCCATAATTTTCTTTTATATTCTTCTTCATCTAAATAAGCAAGTCTTACGCCAAATAAATTAGGTTTCATTTTCTTAGCTGTTATATCCATAGCTACTTTAGCCAAATACATATTAGTACCAATTCCTGCCGTTGCAGTAATACCAGTTTTTAAATAAACATCTTTTATTATTTTCATTACAAGTTCTTCAGAAGTTAAATTATAATATTTTAAATAATTAGTAATATCACAAAAAACTTCATCAATAGAATATATTAATATATCTTCTTTATCTATATACTTTAAATAGATATTATAAATATCTATACTATATTTCATATAAAGTTTCATTTGAGGTGGTGCTATAATAAAATCTAATTCTAAATTTTTATCTTTTTTTAATAAAGAATCTATGTATGACTTACCAGTAAAATTTTTAAAATTATTATCTTTTCTTCTTTTATAGTTAATTTCTCTTACTTTTTGTTTAACTTCAAATAATCTAGCTCTACCAGGTATTTTATAAGATTTTAATGAAGGAGATACTGCAAGACATATTGTTTTATCAGTTCTAGATTCATCAGCAACTACCAAATTAGTATCTAGTGGATCTAAATTTCTTATCCTGCACTCAACAGATGCATAAAAACTTTTTAAATCTATACACATATATATTCTATTCATAAAACACCTTTTACTTTTTTATAATAAATTTCCTATTAAAAGCTTACTTTCCATATCTGTAATTTCTACATTTACACTTTGCCCAATTAAATTCTTACATCCTATAAATTTAACTTTTAAATAATTACTAGTATGCCCTATTAAATAATTATTATCATATACTTCTGGTATAACAGATAAAGTATCTCCTATATATTCTTTATAATAATTATCTTCTAATTCATCAAATACATTAATTAACTTTTTACATCTAATATGTTTTTCTTCTTTATCTATTTGATTACTCATTTTAGCTGCTACAGTATTCTTTCTTATAGAATATGGAAAAACATGACCTGCTGCAAAATTTATTTTTTTGACAAAAGATATAGTATTTAAAAAATCTTCTTTAGTTTCATTTGGAAATCCAACTATAACATCAGTTGTAATAGCTATAGAAGGTCTTATCTTCCTTATTTCTTTTATTTTATTTTCATAATAAGCCAAATCATATTTCCTATTCATAAGTTTTAATATATTATCACTTCCAGCTTGAAGTGGTATATGTAAATGATTTACAATTTTCTTTGACTTTTTTAATGTTTCTAAAAACTTATCATTTAACTCAGTAATTTCTATTGATGATATTCTAATTCTTTCTAAACCTTCAATTTTTTCTAAATCACAAAGTAAATCACTAAAATCACAGTCTTCTAAATCAGAACCATAATGTCCAGTATGAATACCTGTTAAAACTATTTCTTTATGACCTTTATTAACAATAGATGTAACTTCTTTTATAACATCTTTCTTTTTCTTACTTCTTACCTTACCTCTTACATATGGAATAATACAATATGTACAATAATTTTCACAACCATCTTCAATTTTAACAAAAGCTCTTACTCTACTATTAAAATTATCTATTTCCATATTTTCAAAAGAAGAATCCATTATATTTTCTACTTTAAATATTTTCTTTTTATTTTTTAATGCATCTAATACAATATCATATATCTTATTTTTATTAGTATTTCCTATTACTACATCACAAATATCTAAAATAGAATCATTATTTTCTCTAATTTGTGAAAAACATCCCATAACAACTACTAAAGCATCTTTATTTCTTCTTCTAGCTTGTCTTATCATCTTTCTTGATTTAACATCACTAGTATTAGTTACTGTACAAGTATTTATAATATAAATATCAGAAATTTCATTAAAATCTACCTTCTTATATCCATGTTTTAAAAAAACATTAGAAACATATTCACTTTCATAAGTGTTAACTTTACATCCTAAAGTACAAATTGCAAACTTCATAATACCATCCTTTCAAAAAATTAAGAAGCATACATGCTTCTTAATTGTTATTATTACTTTCTATAGCCTCTTTTTTTATTCCATATACAGGAGATATAACTTGTGATACTTTAAATGCTTTAACTTCCAATTTAGGATCACTTTTTTCATCTTTAACTTCACTATTAATCTCAGAAGGCTCTAAATTATATTTTTCTAAATAATTAATACCAGTTTCTTCATCTTCTATTATTTCTAATTCTTTAGCTCTTTTCATAAGTTCATCAATAGATATTATAGCAGTTCTTTCTTGATCCTCTTCAAAATTAGTTAAATCTATTGGTCTTTTTTCATTAATAGCATCTTCAACTCTTTTAGCTATATCACTAATATCATTTTCTATATTTGAATTAGCATTTAAAACTTCACTATTTATTACTTCTTCTTTTTTAACATCATCTATTAAAACTTTTTGTTTATTTTCATTTTTAATACTTTTTCTTATTTTTTTAATTCGCATTTTACTTTTAAATTCTTGAATTAGATAAGTTATAAATAAAAGAATACATAAAACTAAGATAAGTAGTATAATAACAGAAAAAATTATTTGCCCATGTATATTTAAATTATTATAAAAATTATTAAATGTATAAGATACGTTTGCAAATAAATTCTTCATACTACTCACCTTCCAAATTCATAACTAATAATAGAAAGTGCAACTACAGGGGCCGTTTCAGCACGTAAAACATTTTTCCCTAAAGATACACTTATAAATCCATTTTTTAATAAATATTCTTCCTCAAAAGGCGCAAATCCACCCTCCGGACCAACGACTATTAATATTTTATCACACTTATTATTTTTTTCTAGTACTTTTTTTATATTTTTAGTATTTTTATTTAAAGAACATAAAAGCTTCAAATCAAAGTCTAAATCCACTAGTTCACGTAGTTCTAAAATATTATATAATTTTGGCACATCATTTCTAAAAGACTGTTCTGAAGCTTCTTTTAAAATCTTATTCCATCTATCTATTTTAGATATTTCTTTTTTCTTATCTATTTTAACAACACTTCTATTTGTATTTAATGGAATTAATAAATCAACACCTACTTCAGTTGTTTTTTGAAGTAAATAATTTAACTTTTGTTCTTTTATTAAAGAAAAAGCAACAGTAACATTATATGTTTTTTCATTACTTATACTTTTAGATATTACTTCAAAAGAAGATTTATCATTTACATTAGTTAACTTACAATCATAACAAATATTATCATAAACAACTTTTATTAAATCTCCTTTTTTCATACGCATAACATTTTTTATATGATGATAATCACTATCTTCCAATTCTAAAGCTTTATTTTTAGCAAAATACTGTTGCATTATTCACCTTTTTTATTAACTTTTCCTTTATATAATGCCTTAGCTATCATTAATTTAGAATCAAGATCTATATCAACATAAAATTTATCATTAAATTGATATTCACCACTAATTCTAACCTTTGCTAATAAATCTTGCATACTGTCTTTAAAAAATCTAATTATTTCATCATTAGCTTCCTTTTCATTTCCAGAACCATGAGCAGCATTTTTATATGTAATTTTTTTATTACCAAAGCGTCCTCTTATAGTATTAGGCAAAGCTTCTTTACTTTTAGTTGCACCAAGTACTTTTCTATAATTTAAAACCGCAGATCCCGATTTATCATATATAAGCATTTTTAATACTGGTCCTGACTGCAAATTTTCCTTCATACCAGGATAAAAATCTTTACCTATACAATGCGAATAATTTTCTTCTATTATTTCATCAGTTAAATTATCATATTCCATATAATGTACTTCTAACCCTGCTTCATAAATCATCTTAAGTATTTCTTCTTTATGTTCCATTGCATCTGGCTTAATCATTCCATAAGTATAAAAATTATTATTTTCCATATTAATTTCTCCTTTGCAATATGTATTATAGCAAAGAAAATAATTTAATCAAAGAAAAAAATAGTAAATATATATTTTTTTTGTTATAATGTTTAGAAAGTTATGAGAGTTTTAACGCAAGTTAAAACTTTTATAACGC
>CAYOAY010000014.1:0-21477 GCA_964402155.1 uncultured Muribaculaceae bacterium
AGTGAGACATTTTCGCAAGTTAACACTTAAGACATTATCACAAATTAATCATAAAATTTTATAAATTATACATTAATTTATTGATTAAATCTTATTTTAATTATATAATTATTAAAGAAAATAGGAGGAGATTTTATGAATTCAGGATATTATGGGAATTATGATGTTAGTTATGGTGTTGGTAGCGCTATAGGTGTAGGGACTGTGCTTTTTATATTTATTATTCCTTTAGTAGTGGGTATACTTATGCTTGTTTCTATGTGGAAAATATTTAAAAAGGCAGGAAAAAATGGATGGGAATGTTTAATACCAATATACAATATGTATATTATGTGTCAAATAGCTGATAAAGAGTGGTGGTATTTATTATTATTCTTGGTTCCTTTTGCTAATATATATGCAATGTTTGTAATATATGATGGTATTGCTAAAAGATTTGGAAAAACAACAGGATTTACAATAGGTATGATGTTTTTATCTGTAATATTTTTCCCAATATTAGCTTTTAGCAAGGATGATTCTTTTGTTGATAAGGAATTTAATGTAAATAATAGTAATAATTATTTAACTAGTGATAGTCAAAATATTTCAACTGAAGAAAATATAGAAGACATAGCAGAAATAAGTGAAAATACTATGATTAGTAATGATTCTTTAGTATATGATGCACCAACATTTGAAAATAATAGTGCACAAGTAAATAATTTTAATTCATTAAATAACGCTAGTAATTTAAGTTCTATGCCTAGCTTTAATCAAATGCCAAATAATAATGTTCAAATGAATGATTTTAATTCGGTAAATAATTTGAATAGTGCAAATAATGTGCAAATAGATAATTTAAATAATGTACCTAACTTTAATCAAATGCCAAATAATAGTGTTCAAATGAATGATTTTAATTCGGTAAATAATATGAATAGTGCAAATAATATGCAAACAAATAATTTAAATACTATGCCTAACTTTAATCAAATGCCAAATAATAATCAAGTAAATAATTTGAATCCAATAAATAATATGGAAAATATTAATTCGGATATAGATCAAAACTCTAATCTTAATTAAAAAAATTATAAAGTAAGTTTTAACTATATTAAAAACTTACTTTTTCTTTGTACCAAATTATATGTTTTATAGTATAATAGATATGGTGATTTAAATGAGAAAAATAGTATTAGTAGATGGAAATAATTTACTTTTTAGAAGTTATTATGCAACAGCATATCAAGGTAATTTTATGAAAAATTCTAAAGGTTTTCCAACAAATGCCTTATATGGATTTATAAATATGATAAATAAAATAATAAATGATGAACAACCAGAATATATGCTTGTTGCTTTTGATAAAGGTAAAACTTTTAGACATGAAAAATATAAAGAATATAAAGCTGGAAGGATAACAATGCCTAATGAGCTGAAACTTCAGTTTCCTAAAGCTAAAGAAATACTTTCTAATTTAGGTATTAAATGGTTTGAAATAGATAATTATGAAGCTGATGATATAATTGGCACATTATCAAAAATGGTAGATTCAAATGAACATTATGAGGAACTTATAATAAGTAGTGATAAAGATTTGCTTCAGCTTATATCAGATAAAGTAACTGTTAAATTATTAAAATCAAAAGATTATGTAATGATGGATAAGAATAAATTTTATGAAATTTATGGTCTTACTCCTGATAAAATGGTTGATATTAAAGCTCTTCAAGGTGATTCATCAGATAATATACCTGGAGTTAAGGGAATAGGTGAAAAAACAGCTTTAAAATTATTACAAGAATATAAAACATTAGAAAATATATATGATAATTTAGCTTATATTAAAACATCTTTTGCAACTAAATTAATTAATGAAAGAAAAAAAGCTTTTGATAGTAAAGATTTAGCTACTATATATAAAGATGTTCCTTTAGATTTTAAATTAGAAGATACTAAAATAGTTGATGCTAATAAAGAAAATTTGAAAAAGATTTATGAAGAATTAGAATTTTATTCTTTTTTAAAGAATGTAAAGGTAAGTAATTTAAATAAAAAAATAAATATTATTAAGTTAGATAGTGTAGAAGAACTGAAAAAATTAAATGGTCCTTTATCTTTTTATATAGAACTTGATAAGACAAATTATCATATAGCAAGTCCTCTTGCTATGGCTGTATGTGATAAAGATAATTGTTATTTTATAAAAAAAGAACTTATTAAAGATGCTGCTTTTGCTATTAATAATAAAGAAAAATATACTTATGATTTAAAAAAACATTATGTTGTTTTAAATAGATATGGTATTACTTTAGAAAATATAACATTTGATAGTAGTATTGCAGCATATCTTTTAAATTATAATGTTAAAGATGATATAGCTTATTTAGCTAATCAATTTGCTTATGATATTAGTTTTTATGAAATAATTAGTAAAGCTAAAAAAATAGATAATGAAATGTTAGAAAAATTAGTGTGTGAGAAAGCAAGATTTATATATGATAGTAAAAAAGAATTAATAGATGAAATAGAAAAAGAAGAATGTTCTTATTTGTTTAATGAAATTGAAATGAAACTAGCTATAGTTTTAGCAAATATGGAAATAGAAGGAATTAGGGTAGATAAAAAAGTTTTGGAAGAGATGAATCTAAAAGTTGATAAAAGAATTAATGAAATATCAAATGAAATTTATGAGTTAGCAGGATGTGAGTTTAATATTTCGTCGCCTGTACAGTTAGGTGATATATTATTTGGTAAAATGCAAATAGGAAAAGGTAAAAAGACAAAAAGTGGTTATTCAACAGATAAAGCTATTTTAGAAAAATATAAAGATAGAAGCCCTATTATTCCTTTAGTTTTAGAACATAGAGTACTTGTTAAACTACAAAGTACATATATATTAGGATTAGTACCTTATATATTAGAAGATGGTAAAATACATACTATCTATACTCAAACATTAACTAAGACAGGAAGATTATCTTCTATAGAACCAAATCTTCAAAATATTCCAATTAGAACTGAACTTGGTAGATTAATTAGAAAAGCATTTATACCAGAAGATAATTCTATTTTAATGTCAAGTGATTATTCTCAAATTGAACTTAGAGTATTTGCTCATTTTTCTAAAGTGGAAAGTTTAATTGATGCTTTTAAAAATGATTTAGATATACATACTAAAACTGCTATGGATGTATTTAAAGTAGAAGAAAAAGACGTAACTAAACTTATGAGAAGTCAAGCTAAGGCTGTTAATTTTGGAATTTTATATGGTATTAGTAGTTTTGGGCTTGCTGAGGATTTGGGTATAACAGTTAAAGAAGCAAAAGAATTTATTGATAAATATTATGATGCTTATTCTGGCATTAGAATATATATGGATAAAATGAAAAAAGAAGCTTATGAAAAAGGATATGTAACTACTATAATGAATAGAAAAAGAAATATACCAGAACTTTCAAACACTAATTATTTAATTAGAAGTCAAGGAGAAAGAATAGCACTTAATACTCCAATACAAGGTTCAAGTGCTGATATATTAAAAAAAGCTATGATTGATATTTCAAATGAATTTAAAGAAAAAAATATAAAAAGCAAAATGCTTTTACAAGTACATGATGAACTTATTTTTAATGTTTTAAAAGATGAAGAAGATAAAGTAAAAGATATTGTAGATAGATGTATGGATAATGCTTATAAACTAGATGTACCATTAAAAGTAGATATACAAACAGGTAACAATTGGTATGAAGCAAAATAAAGGAAAGTTTATATGCCAGAGTTAGTAGAAGTTGAAACAACTAAAAGGGATTTAAAAAATAAAATCTTAGGAAGAAAAATAATTAAAACAGAAGTTTATTTAGATAAAATAGTTTATAATAAGAAAAATGAATTTATTAAAGATACTATAAATAAAAATATAATTGATGTTAAAAGAAGGGGAAAGTATTTACTTTTTGAATTAGAAGATAGTTATATAGTTATTCATTTTAGAATGGAAGGGAGATTTTATTTATTAAATAAAGATGCTTTAATAGATAAACATGATTATGTAATTTTTTATTTTGATGATTTTTCTTTGCATTATAATGATCCTAGATTATTTGGAAAAATGCAAATTGTTATAAAAGATGAAATTGATGAATTTTTCTTATCTAAAAAAATGGGTCTTGAATATTTTGATTCTAATTTAACTAGTAAATATTTGAAAGACAAATTTAAAACACATAATACTTATATAAAAAATATGTTACTTAATCAAAGCTTTATAGCGGGTATTGGAAATATATATGCAGATGAAATATTATTTTTATCATCTATTAATCCTAAAAGTTATGCTAATAAGATTCCTTTAAATAAGTTAGATGAAATAATTATAAACACAAAAAAAGTATTTGAAGAATCTTTAAAGTATAAGGGAACTTATCCTAATATTGATGGTAAACGTGGTACTTATGAGAAACATTTAAAAGTTCATAAAAGAAAAAATAAAAAATGTTTTAAATGTAATAATATAATTGTTAAAGAAAAAGTAGGTCAAAGAGGTACTTATTATTGTCCTTGTTGTCAAAAGAAATATATTTAGTAAATTATAAAAACTAATTATTAATTAAAGATATATAAAACTAGATTAAATCTAGTTTTTTTGATATAATTTGTTTGGTGATTAAAATATGGAATTATTAAATAGATTTAATATTAAAACTAATAATATGCATATTTATGATACAGCATTTTCACATTCATCATATTGTAATGAAAATAATTTAAAAGAAGATTATCAAAGATTAGAATTTTTAGGTGATAAAGTTCTTGATCTTATAATGAGTGATTATCTTTATAATACTACTAATTATGAAGAAGGTAAAATGACTAAGATAAGATCAATTTATGTGTGTGAAAATGCTTTATATGAATATGCACTTCTTTTAGATTTTCCAAAATATGTAAAGGTTGGAAAAGGTGAAGAATTATCAGGTGGTAAGTATAGAAAAGCAACACTTGCTGATATGTTTGAATCTTTTTTAGGTGCAGTATATTTAGATCAGGGTTATAAAAAAGCAAGAGAAATAGTATATGAAATTGTTATTCCGTTTATAAAAGATAAACCTGTTACTTTTTTTATGGATTATAAATCTAATTTGCAAGAACTTGTTCAAACAACCAAAAAATCTGCTATATATGAACTTGTAAAAGAAGAAGGTCCAGCTCATGATAGATTATTTACTATAAATGTTATAGTAGATGGTATAGTGCTTGGAACTGGAAAGGCAAAATCAAAAAAGGAAGCGGAACAAGAAGCTGCTAAATGTGCTTTACAAAAGCAAGCTAAATTATAGGTAAGAGGTGCTAAAAAAATGTATTTAAAGGAAATAAAGGCAGTAGGTTTTAAATCTTTTGCTGAAAAGATGACAATTGATTTAACAAATGGTATATCTGGTATTGTTGGTCCTAATGGTTCTGGTAAAAGTAATGTTGTTGATGCTGTTAGATGGGTTTTAGGTGAGCAGTCAGTAAAACAGTTACGTGGAGAAGGTGCTATGAGTGATGTTGTATTTCAAGGAAGTAAGTCTAGAAAAGCTTCTTCATCAGCTAGCGTAACGTTAGTATTTGATAATACTGATAGATATTTACCTATTGATTATACTGAAGTATCTATTAAAAGATGTATATATAAAGATGGTGAAAATGAGTATTATTTGAATAATGAAAAAGTTAGATTAAAAGATATACAGGATTTACTTGTTGATACAGGTGTTAATAAAGAATCGTTTAATATAATATCTCAAGGTGATATAGCATCTATTTTATCTAATAAGCCAGAAGAAAGAAGAATAATTTTTGAATCAGCTGCTGGAACACTAAAATATAAGAAAAGAAAAGATGAAGCTTTAAGAAAATTAGATAGAACTCATGATAATATAAATCGTGTAAATGATATTATATTTGAATTAGAAACGAGTTTAGAACCATTAAAAAAACAAAGTTTGGATGCTAAAAAATATTTAGAAAATAAAAAGAAATTAGATGATATAGAAGTATCTTTAATTGTTAGTGAAGTAGATAGTATAAATTCAAATTATCAATTAAATAAAGAATTAGTAAGGCAGTTAAATGAAGAAATAATAAAGTTGGAAAAAGATAATAATATTGATTTATCTAAAATAGAAGAGTTAAAACTTAAACAAACAAAAAAAGAAGAAGAATTATATAGTCTTCAAAATTCTTTAACTAATTCTTTAGAGAAAACAAAAGAATTACTTGGAAAAAAAGATTTAATAATTGAAAGACAAAAATATAATGCTAAAGATAGTAAAGTACATGATAATATTATTAATATTAAAGAAGATATATTAAAAAAAGAAAATGATATATTTTCTGTTAAAAATTCTATAAAGTTATTAAATGAAAATATAAGTTCATCTACTATTAAATTAAATAAAAAGGAAGAAGAATTTATAAATATAAGAAATATTTTAGATGATAGTGAAGATAGATTAAATAAGCAAAATAGATTAGAAAATGAAATAAAATATAAAATAGATATGTTAAGAAATTCTATTGATAATAATTCTACTTTGCCTTATGCTGTTAAGAGTGTATTAGATAATCCAAAGTTTACTAAAATACATGGTGTAATAGGTAATTTAATTGAAACTGATAAAGAGTATGTAACAGCTATTACAACATCTCTTATGGCTGCTTCTAATTATATTGTTTGTGATGATGAAATATCAGCTAAGGAAGCTATAAATTATTTGAAAGTAAATAAATTTGGTAGAGCAACTTTTTTTCCACTTAATATAATAAAGGCTAAAGAAATCGATAATGAAACATATAGAGTTTTAAGAGAAGATGATAATTTTATAGATGTTGCATCAAGTTTAGTTAGATATGAATCTATATATGATAATGTTGTTAAAAATCAACTTGGAACAACTATAGTAGTTAGAAATTTATCTTCAGCTAATATTATAGCTAGAAAAATAAATTATAGATATAAAATAGTTACTTTAGATGGTGAGTTATTACATGTAGGAGGTTCTTTAACAGGTGGTGTTATAAAAAATGCTTCAGTAAGTTTAATATCTCAAAAGCATGAATTAGAAGATAATATTAAATTATTAGATAATATTCAAACTAAAAGAGCTGTTTTAGAAGATACAATTAATATAAATGATAATAAATATAAAAAAGTATTAGAAGAGAAAAATAAATTAATTGAAGAAAAAACTAATTATGAAATATCAATTAGATATGAAGAAGAAAAAAGGAAAATATTTGAAGAAGAGCTTTCTAAATTAAAGTATGAAGTAAAAAATATAAGTGATTTAATTAATGGTACTTTAAGTAATGAAGAAGAAAAAATTGTAAATGAATATTATGATGAACAAAAAAGAAGTATAAAGCTTAAGGAAGATGTTGATGTTTTAAAAAGAAAGATTAGTGATATTAAAGAAACTATAAGTGAGCTTGAGAGAAATAATAAGGTTAATAATCAAGAGTATTATAAAAAAAGTAATGAATTAAAAGACTTAGAAATAAAAGTTAACAGAGATGATGTTAGATTAGATAATTTACTTAATACACTTCAAGATGATTATATGATTACTTTTGAAAAAGCTAAAGCTAATTATTATTTAGATATGGATGTAAATGAAGCTAGAAAGTTAGTTGATAAATGTAAAT
This sequence comes from uncultured Muribaculaceae bacterium, assembly GCA_964402155.1. Classification (GTDB taxonomy): domain Bacteria; phylum Bacillota_I; class Bacilli_A; order RF39; family UBA660; genus Aphodocola. The sequence goes on from CAYOAY010000014.1 coordinate 7,672, forward strand.
TAGAAATTAAAAAATTAGGTGATGTTAATTTAGGTGCAATAGAAGAATATGATAGAGTATCTCAAAGATATAATTTTTTAATTTCTCAAAGAGAGGATTTATCTAAAGCTGAGGATACTATATTGCAAATAATAAAAGAATTAGATGAAATAATGAAGGAGAAATTTTTAAAAACTTTTGAGGTTGTAAAAGTAAAATTTAAAGAGGTTTTTAGAAAATTATTTTCTGGTGGGGATGCGGATCTTAAGTTAACAGATGAACATGATATATTATCAACTGGTATTGAAATATCTGCACTTCCTCCTGGTAAAACTTTAAAGCATATTTCACTTTTATCAGGTGGTGAAAAAACTTTAACAGCTATATCTCTTTTATTTGCAATATTAGAGACGAGACCTGTTCCATTTTGTATTTTAGATGAGGTTGAAGCAGCTCTTGATGAAGTTAACGTAGATAATTTTGGAAGGTTTTTAAATGAATTTAAAAATAAAACTCAGTTTATAGTAATTACTCATAAGAAAAAAACAATGGAGTATGCAGATGTTTTATATGGTATTACAATGCAAGAATCTGGTGTATCTAAAATAGTTAGTGTAAAATTAGAAGATATAAAAGATGGTAGTGAAAAATAAAAAATATAGGGCTATATTGCTCTATATTTTTCTTTATCTTTAAATGGATTTTTCTTATCTATCTTATCTAAAAATAATATACCTTCTAAATGATCCATTTCATGTTGTACGCATATTGATAAATCTTCTCTTAATCTCATAGTAAATTTATTACCATCCATATCATATGCTTCTATTGTAATTCTTGCATATCTAGGTACAATGCCTACAACATCGCGAGATACACTTAAACATCCTTCTCCTTGTTCAACGTATATTTTTTCTGCACTATTACTAATTATTTTAGGATTAGCAAAGAAATAATTTTTAAATGAACCATCATCTTGCTCTTCAACTATAACAAACCATCTATCTAAAATACCTATTTGAACAGCACTCATTCCCCAACCAGCTCTTAAGTTATATTTTTTTTGATACTTTTCTATTTGACTATATTTTAAGTATTTCATAACGTCTTCTATATTTTTTTTATAATCAGAACTTAAAGGGAAAGTAACTTCTTTACTAGTCATTCTAAGTTTTTTATCTTTTTCATCTAATATTTTAAAATTCTTAAACATATAAACCACCATCACTTTTAACATAAGTATTCTATCATAAAAAAAGAGGAAAGTAAAACTTTCCTTAGTTATTTCCAACCCATCTTGCTCCAATAACTATAACTAACAAGATGAATAATACTAAGATAATAGCTGCTCCATAACCAGTTGTTTGGTTAGTATAACCATATGATGGATAGGAATATCCGCCGCAGCATGGAGAGTTATATCCATAACCACCTTGGTAACCATAATAGTACATAATTGTCCCTCCTTTTATATTATCTAGTATAGTTTACTCAATATATAGATAATGTGTTATATAAAAGACCTAGTTAAATTTAAAATATAGTTTTTAAAATAATTAATTATATTGTGTAAAACTTTACAAATAAAACTTAAAAATATTTTTAATGCTATAAAAAATATGTTATTATAATGATGATAGGTGATTATATGAGAAAGATATTTAATAAAATAGATAAACCTCTTCTTATTTTAACAATTATATGTCTTATATTTGGGGTAATGATGGTTGGAAGTGCATCATCATTAAAAGCATATATGAAAAAGGCTGATAGTTATTTTTATTTTAAAAGACAACTTCTTTTTATTGGTATGGGGCTTTTTGGTGCTCTTTTAATATTAAAAATACCAATTAAAAAATATAAAAGATATATATGGCTTTTAGTTACTTTAGTAATAGGTGCTTTAATATATGTATTAGTTAATCAAAAAATAAGTAATGGTGTTGCTGGATGGTTATTTATTGGGGGATTTGGTATTCAACCTAGTGAATTTGCTAAAACGATATTGATATTATTTTTTGCAATTGTATTTGAAAAAATGATGAAAATAAAGAACTTAAGTAATGTAGAAAAAGTATTACCATTTATAGTTCCTTTAATAATTATATTTTTAATATTTGAACAACCTGATTTTGGTACTATGATGATTGTAGTTGGAATAACAGCAGTAATATTTTTATTAATTCCGTATGATAAGAAAACTAAGTTTGTAATGGTTACATTTACGGTTATATCGGTTTTAGTTTTAGCTTTAACTATGTTGGTAACAGGTAAGGGTTTAAGTGAAAATCAGTTATCAAGATTTAATTTTACTAATCCATGTAGTAGGTATAGGCAAAAAACGGGTTATCAGGTATGTAATGGTTATATCGCAATAAATAGTGGTGGTATTTTAGGAAGTGGTTATGGTAATAGTAAACAAAAGTATTTATATTTGCCAGAAGCTTATACGGATTTTATATTTGCAATAATAATTGAAGAATTGGGATTAGTTGTTGGTATAATTTTAATAATTATATATTTTGCTATTATTTGGCGTATTTTATTGATAGGGAAAAAATCATATAATTTACAAGGTACTATTATATGTTATGGAGCGGCTTCATTAATAGCATTTCATATTATTATTAATTTAGGAGGTGTACTTGGCTTAATACCACTTACTGGTGTCCCTCTTCCTTTCATGTCATATGGAGGCTCATATATGATTAATTTAATAGCTTTACTTGCTTTAGTACAAAGAGTAAATATAGAAAATAGAATATTTGAACAAAAGCATTTGGTTAGATAAAGAACATAAAGTTCTTTTTTTTAATAAAAAGCGAGGGAATTTGATAATTATAGATTAGTATTATAGTGAAAGGAGGATTTTATGATATATTTTTTTAAAAAGTATTTGAAGTATTTTATTATTGTTTTTATAGGTATTTTTGTTTTAGTAGGTAGTTTTTATTATGAAAATAGTACTGTTGAAACTAGTGAGGTTAAGAAATTATCAGTTACTAAGAAAAATAAGGTAGAGGAAAAAAATAGTAATAATATAGATGTTAAAACAGTATTTGTAGATGTAAAAGGTGCTGTAAATAATCCAGGAGTATATGAAATGGATAGTGAAAAAAGAATAATTGATGCTATTAATTTAGCTGGTGGCTTAACAGATAATGCTAATACTATAAATCTTAATTTAAGTAAGAAGGTAGTTGATGAAATGTATATAGTTGTTTATAATCAAAAGCAAATAGATGATTATAAAAAAGATGATACTAATAATATATCTTGTGCTGCAAAAGAATGTGTTTGTCCTGATATTAATAATGGTGCTTGTATAAGTACTGAAAGTGAAAATAATAAAAAAAATAATATTAATAAAATATCAATTAATAATGCTTCTTTAGAAGAATTAATGACATTATCTGGTATTGGTGAAGCTAAAGCTTTAGCAATCATTGCTTATAGAGAAAATAATAATGGATTTAAAAATATAGAAGAAATATTAAATGTATCTGGTATAGGTAATTCTTTATATGAGAAGATAAAAAATAATATAATTTTATGATTAAAAAGAATATAAATATATTATTGTTTTTTATATGTTTTATATCTTTTTTAAGATTAATTTATACTATAGTAAATGATAAAAATAATATCTATGAGGTATATAAAAATGAAACTGGTATTATAACGAAGATAGTTAAAGATGATGAAAAAACAGTATTAGATATAAAAGCTAAAGAAAAATATAAAATAACTTTATATAAAAAAATAAATTATAAATTAGGTGATAAAGTTAATGTAAAAGGTACTTTTAAAACAGCTAGTAATAATACTGTTTTTAATCTTTTTAATTATAGAAAATATTTACTTTCTAAAAATATAAAATTAGTAAGTAATGAAGTAAGTATAAATTTGATTTCAAAAAATACTAATATATTTTATTGTATAAAAAATAAAATTTATGATCATCTAGATAATTATAAGAGTAAAAATTATCTATATACTTTTATATTAGCTGATACATCTTATATTAATGATGATGTAATTAAAAATTATAGAAATTTAGGTATAAGTCATTTATTTTCTGTATCTGGTATGCATGTTAGCTTTTTTATGATGATATTAAAGTTTTTATTAAAAAAAGTTAAATATAAAGATATTATAATAATTTTATTTTTATTTTTTTATTTATTTTTATCTGGTTATACAGAATCTTTATTAAGATGTGTTTTATTTATTATTTTATCTTATTTAAATAAATTTTTAAAAATAGAAATTAAAAATATATATTTAATTGTTTTAACATCATTTATATTATTACTATTTAATCCATATTTAATTTATAATATAGGTTTTTTATTTTCTGTTATAATTACTTTTTTTATAATTTTATCTAGTAATTTATTTAATGATAAGAAATATTTTAAAAAGACTTTTTTAATGTCATTTATATGTTTTTTAGCATCAATTCCAATTATTTCATATAACTTTTTTAAAATAAATTTACTTACTTTATTTTTAAATGTTATATTTATTCCTTTTATATCATTTATTATATTTCCATTTGGTATTATTACATTTATATTTCCGTTTTTAGATAATATATATTTAATATTAGTTAGTTTTTTAGAATATATAGTTAATATTATTGGTAGTATAAAAATATTTACATTTGTAATATCTAAACCTAATATAATTATGATTATTATATATTATGTATTATTATTTTTGTTTATAAAAAAAGATAGAAAATTTATAGTATTATTTTTAGTATTAGTCTTAATAAATATAAATTCTAGGATTTTGATTACAAATTCTTTTATTACTTATTTAGATGTTGGGCAAGGTGATTGTATTATTTTAGTATTTCCAAAGGGAAAAGTTATTTTAATTGATACAGGTGGTAATTTTTATAATAAAGGTAATATTTCAGATAATAAAATAATACCTTATTTAAATTCATTAGGTATTAGTAAGATAGATACTATTGTTTTAACTCATGGTGATTATGATCATATGGGTGAAGCAATTAATTTAGTAGAGAACTTTAAAGTTGAAAAAGTAATTTTCAATTGTGGTGAATTTAATGAATTAGAAAAAGAATTAATTAATGTTCTAGATAAAAAGAAAATATCATATTACTCATGTATTAAAGAATTAAATATTGATAAAAATAAGTTATATTTTCTAAATAATAAAGATTATGGTAATGAAAATGATAATTCGTCAGTTATTTATACTAATCTTAATAATCATAAATTTTTATTTATGGCAGATGCTTCTGTAGATGTAGAAGAAGAATTAATGGAAAAGTATAATTTTCAAGATTTAGATGTATTAAAAGTAGGGCATCACGGAAGTAAGACAAGTTCTAGTAAAAGTTTTATAGATAGTATTAAACCTAAATATTCAGTTATTTCAGTAGGTAAAAACAATAGATATAATCATCCAAATGATAACGTGTTAGATAATTTAAAAAATAGTAAAATATATAGAACTGATCAAGACGGAAGTGTTATGTTTAAGATTGATAAAGATAAATTAAAAATAGAGGTATGTTTACCATAGAAAGGAGTAATATGAATTATTATAATGAGATAAAAAATAATTTAATTAATAACTAAGTATATTCAAAAAAAAGAGGCATAAAGTAATTACTTACTTTGAAATAGGAAAATTATTAAATGAAGCTGGTGGTAAATATAAAGATAATATAATTAGTGAATATTTTAAAAAAATTAGTTGTAGAAGTTGGTAAAAACTATAACAGAAGAACATTGCTTAGAATGAAATAGTTTTACAATATATTTAATAATAAAAAAAGAATAGAAATTTATTTTTCTATTCTTATGTTCTATATTTAACATCCTAATTTTTCGTGGAAAGTTCTATTTATTACTTCTTCTTGGTGTGCTTTTGATAATTTATCAAAAAGAACAGCATACCCTGATACTCTAATTGTAAGTGTTGGATATTTACCTGGATTATTCATAGCATCAATTAACATTTCACGGTTAAGTACGTTAACATTTAGATGATGAGCTCCTTTTTCAAAGTATCCATCAAGTATGTTTACTAAGTTTTCTTTTTGTTCATTAAGACTATGACCTAGTGCATTTGGTACTATAGAAAATGTATTTGATATACCATCTTGACAACAATTTTTGTAAGGCATTTTAGCTACTGAATTTAAAGAGGCAAGGGCTCCTGATGTATCTCTTTTATGCATTGGATTAGCTCCTGGTGCAAATGCAACATGTGCCTTTCTTCCATCAGGTGTTGCACCTGTTTTTTTACCATACATAACATTAGATGTTATTGTAAGTACTGATAGGGTATGTTTAGCGCCTTTATATAATTTATGTTCACATAAACTGTTATAAAATTCTTGAAGTATTTCTTTACCAATTAAATCTACTTTATCATCATCATTTCCGTATTTTGGAAAATCGCCTTCTATTTCAAAATCTATAGTAATACCATTTTCATTTCTAATAGGTTTTACTTTTGCATATTTAATAGCAGAAAGTGAATCAGTTGCAACAGAAAAGCCTGCAACACCAAAAGCCATTAATCTTTCAACTTTAGTGTCAAAAAGTGCCATTTGGCCTTTTTCATATGCATATTTATCATGCATATAGTGAATTATATTCATAGCATCAACATAAGTTTTAGCAACCTTTTTCATAGTATTAAAATAAGCTTTTTTTACCTTTTCATAGTTTAAATATTCATCATTTATTTTATCTAATCCTTCTATTACGAGATCACCTGTCATTTCATCAATTCCACCATTAATAGCATATAAAAGTGTTTTAGCTAAATTACATCTTGCACCAAAAAATTGCATTTGTTTCCCAACAGTCATTGAAGAAACGCAGCATGCTATAGCATAATCACATCCATGTATTGGTCTCATTAACTCATCAGATTCATACTGAATAGCATCTGTTTCAATAGATACTTTAGCACAATATTTTTTAAAGTTTTCTGGTAAGTTTTCACTCCATAAAACAGTTAAGTTTGGTTCTGGAGCTGTTCCTAAATTATATAAAGTATGTAAGTATCTATAAGTAGTTTTAGTAACTAGTGATTTTCCGTTTTCATTCATACCTGCAAGGCTTTCAGTAACCCAAGTTGGATCACCTGCAAAAAGTTCATTATATTCAGGTGTTCTTAAATGTCTTGCCATTCTAAGTTTCATTATAAATTGATCTATTATTTCTTGTGCTTCTTCTTCATTTAATACACCATTTTTCAAGTCTCTTTCAAAGTATATATCTAAAAATGTTGATGTTCTACCTAAACTCATAGCAGCCCCATTATTTTCTTTAATGGCAGCTAAATATCCGAAGTATAACCACTGAGTAGCTTCTTTAGCGTTAACTGCAGGTTTAGAAATATCAAAACCATATTTTAAAGCCATACTTTTAATTTCATTTAATGCAAGTATTTGTTCTGATACTTCTTCTCTTAATCTTATTTTACTTTCTGTTAAAGTTTCTTTTTCAAGATTTATTAAGTCATTTTTTTTCTCTTCAATTAATCTATCTATGCCATATAATGCAATTCTTCTATAATCACCAATTATTCTTCCTCTACCATAAGCATCTGGAAGACCTGTTAAAAGACCTGCATGTCTTGCTTTTTTAATATCAGTTGTATAAGCCGAAAATACACCATCATTATGTGTTTTTCTATATTTAAAATATTCTAAAATACTTGGATCCATTTTATATCCATAAGCATCAAGTGCACTTTTAACCATGCGTAACCCACCAAAAGGATTAATAATTCTTTTAAGTGGACTATCAGTTTGAAGACCAACTATTACTTCATCTTCTTTAATTATATAACCTGGATTATATGCATCAATTCCGGATACTGTTTTAGTATCAATATCATATATGCCTTTTTCTATTTCTATTTTTGACATTTCTATATATTTTTCATTTAATCTTTTTGTTCTTAAAGTAGGTGAAGATAAGAAAGACTCATCACCAACATATTCTGTATAATTATCTAAAATAAATTGTTTAACATCTATTTTATTTTTCCATAGTTCTCCTTTAAATTCATTCCACATATTTTGTACCTCCCTTTATTTAAAAAAACCTATAACATTATAACAATATATAAAAAAATATCAATGTTGCATAAGCAACATTGACACTATTTTACTTAATTTGTTTTATTAATTTTTTAAAATAAACTAAAATATAGATTATACTAATTAACACAGTAGTTATAATAAAAGTTGATAAATAACTTAATAAGCTAATATGTAATGAATATATATTTAATTTATTTATAATACAAGAGGTTAAAATACTTCCAATAATAAAAGAAATAAAGCTTCCTAAAGTTGAAGTGATAATTATTTTTTTATAATAATATTTTAATATTTCCTTATCATAAAAACCTTCTTGTTTAATTTTATATATATCTTTTTTTCTTAAAGCAAAATCTTTAGATATCATATCATAATATATAATTGTAAAAAATAAACTTAAAAACACAGTAATTATTAAAATTAAATTAATTAAAGAGTAGGTGGAATTAATAAAGTTTTCTTTTTGAGTGTTAATCATTTCATATGATAAAACATTATTTTCTTCTTTTAAATCATTTATTATTTTATTATTTTTTGAAATTACAAGAAAGGTATTATAAAAAGTATTTTCTTTAATTAATTTACTATACTTATCATTTGATATATAAACTAAGTTATTTGAATAATCAGATATTATATTTGTTACTTTAACTTTATATTCTTTTTTATTTACTTTTAATATTATATAATCATTTTTTTTAACTTCTAATTTTTTAGATAATTTTTCTGATATTATTATGCTATTTTTACTAATTTTCTTATTTTTAAATTCTATAAAATTATTTAATTGGTTATAATCTTTTATAATATTTAATTTAGCACTAGTTGATTTATTATTTTTCTTAGCATTTATTGATATGTCATTTAAAAATAATATTTTACTATTTTTATCTTTATCAACTATTTTTTTTATTGAATTTAAATTTTCATAAGTATTATAATTTACATTTAATATCATATTATATTTATATGTTTTTTCATATTGTTTAAAGGCAGTATAATTTATAGATGATTTAATGCCAAATAATAATAATATACTAGATGCAAACACTGCAACTAAAGAAGAACTAATAATAATTTTTCTTTTTTGATTAAGTATAGATTTAAGTACAATTTTATTTAAATTATTTAACTTGTTTTTTAGAAAATTTATATTTTTAAAAACTATTTTTTTGTCTTTAAAAATTCTACATAAATAAATTAATAAACTAGATAAAAGTATAGATAGTATATTATATATGAAAGACTTTAAAATATATGCTTTTTTATAATATGAAATGGAAATTGGAATTTCATAAATTAAGTAATAATAATTAGCTATTATTTTTAATATTATTTTATAAAACAGTAAACTTCCAATAATAAAACCTAATATATTAAAAAACAATATATAAAAAATATAAATAAGAATTATCTTAATGCTGCTATAGTTATTATCTTCTAAATTATGAATTTTATTTAAAAGATTTAAAGACATACTAAAAATAAATAATATTTGTAATAATATAAATAAAATAGAAAATACATTAGTAATTATTTTTATATTTTTTATTTCTAGTTGATATTTGTTTAAAGAGCTTAATTCATCTTTCCTTAAAACATTTGAACTAGGTAACAATATATTATTTAAAGTATTTTTTTTATCATCTAATTCTTTTGATAATTCTTTTATTGATTCATTTAGTTGTTCTTGCGGCACTAAAGATGAATATAAAATATTTAAACTGTCTTCTAACTCATTTATTTTTTCATTTAAATCACTGGTTTGATAATTATATTTATTTTTTGTGCTATCTTTAATTATATTTAATATTTCTTTTTTATTTTCATTTATATAATCTTTATATTCTTTACTATAAATATCATAATTATTTGTATTTTTAAGTGTAACATATCCTAAAGAATAATAGGGAATATTAAAATCATTTTCTTCAATATATATATTATAATCATTAGAAAAAACAAAACTATTTTTAACTATTCCAACTATTTTTATTTTTTTTGCTCTTAAATCATTAATATTATCTGGTATTAATGTAATTAAATCTCCAATTTTTATATTAGCATCTTCTATTAATTTTTCTTCAACTAATCCTTCATTAATTGTTGAAGGATATTTTCCTTGTTTTAGTGTTAATCTATTTATGTAGTTTTTATCTTTTTTACTTCTATTTTTACTTATTGAGTTTACTCTGACTTTATAATCATTATCTTTAATATTAGCATTTATACTTAAAGATTTAGATAACATAATGCCATTTACTTCTTTTATCTTTTCAATTTCGATTTTATCATTTACTGAAAATCCTATAGAAGATGTTAATTTTAAATCCATTAAATTAATATCTTTATAATAATTTTTAGATGCATTTATCATATTTAAAGAAACCAAGTTTAAAGCTACATAAAAACTAGAAGCTACAATAGATATTATAAGTATTAATAAAATATCTTTTTTCTTTAAAATATTTTTTCTTAACATTTTAAATCACCTATATTTATCTTCTTTTTATTTTCTTTTATACTAGATATAGTACCATTTTTTAAAGTAATTATTTTATCAGCTATTGGAAATAAAAAGTTATTATTTGATGCTATTATAATTGTTATTTTTTCTTTTTTAGATAAGTTTTTAAGAAATTTTAGTATTTGCTTTGTTGTTTTAAGATCAAATAAACAAAAAGCTTCATCTAATATAAGTATTTTAGGTTTTTTAACTAATGCTTTAATAAACATAAGCTTTATTTTATCACTAGAAGATAAGCTGTTTATTGGAAATTCTTGTTTTTCTAATAAACCAAATTTTTTAAACAATAAATCCATATCTATAAAATCTTTATTTAAACTCTTAGATATTAAAACATTTTCCAAAACATTTAAATCATCTAATAGATTATTATCTTGTCTAACAAAACCTATATTTTCTCTTTTATACTTTAAAACATTTTTCTTTTTTAATTCATTTATTTTTATATCATTTATAATGACATCGCCAAGTGTTGGCATTATAGATGCACTAATTAAATTTAAAACAGTTGTTTTTCCAGAACAGGAAGGTCCGGATATAATTACAAATTCACCCTTTTTAATACTAAAATTAATATTTTCTAATGCATTGATATTTTCAAATTCATAAAATTTGCTTACGTTTTTAAATTCTATGTATTTCATATTAAAACCTCCCTTTTCAGTTATTATATTACATTTTGACAATTTAAATGTCAACGATTCTTAAATAAATATTTTATTTTTATAAAACAAATGGTATAATGTTATTAATAAATAGAAAATAGGGGTGAAAAAAATGAGTGAAAATGAATTTGATAATTTAGATGAACTTAGTTTTGATGAAGAAAATAGTGTTAATGATGATGTTAAAAGCGTAGAAGAAAAATCTTTTGGTGAAAATAATATGCATAAAGATAATAATGATATATTAAAAACAAGTACTAACCAAGAAATTTTTCCAAGACAAGAAGAAATAAAAAATATATCTGATATAAATATTCTTCCAAATGAAATAGGTAGAGTAAAAGATATTACAGGGGATAAAGTAATTGTTAGTATAACTTCTTCACTTGCATTATCAAAAAATTTGGTAGATCATCATGTTATATTTAAAACAGATAATGATGAAAAAATAGTTGGTACACTAATAAGTTTAAATAAAGAAGTTGCTGATGTAAAATTAATAGGTGAAATTAAGGGTACGCGTTTTATTGCAGGTGTACTTGTTAAACCTCAAATAGGATGTGTATGCTTAATTGCAACTTTAGAAGAAACTAATTTAATAGTGTTAGATGAACAAAACAATACTCTAAAAAAAGTTTTAATAGGAACAATGCCACTTTATAATAATACACCTGCTTATGTACCAACTAATACTTTTTTTAGTAATCATTTTTCAATTTTTGGAAATACGGGTTCTGGTAAATCATGTGGTGTTGCTAGAATTTTACAAAATGTTTTTTTTAACCAAGCTGAGATTCCAAAAAATGCTTGCATGTTTATATTTGATGCATATGGAGAATATGAAAGTGCTTTATCAATTCAAAATAGTCAAATTAATTTTAAAAGATATTCAACTAATGTAAGAACAGATCCTAATAATTTAATAAAGCTTCCTTTATGGCTTTTAGATATAGATGATTTTGCACTTTTACTTGATGTTGATGATGCATCACAACTTCCTATTATTGAAAAAGCACTTAGATTAGTTACTGTATTTTCTGGTTTAGAAAAAGAAACTAGAGTTTATAAAAATGACATAATAGCTAAAGCAATTCTTGAGGTATTATATTCAGGAGGCGCAGCATCTCAAATACACGATCAGATATTTGCAATATTAACTTCATTTAACACACCTGATTTAAACTTAGAGACACCTATAGTTCAACCAGGTTATACTAGAAGTTTAAGACAGTGTTTGATAATTGATAAAGAAGGTAAGATAGGTGAAATACAACTTGTATCTGAATTTATTAAAAGATTTATAAATGATAATTTAAAATTAGAATTACCAGATGGAACTCTACCATTTACTTTAGAAAACTTAAAAGAAGCATTTGATTTTGCTTTAATATCTGAGGGCATATTAAAAAGTGATAAAATATATGATAAAGCAAATGTGCTTAAAGTAAGATTAGATTCTTTGATAAAGGGTGAATATGCAGAGTATTTTAGAGTTGATAGATATATTGATAAAGTAGGTTTTATTAAACAATTAATTACAGCTAGTAATGGTTTAAGAGCTCAAATAATTAATATAAATATTAGTTATCTTGATGATAGATTAGCTAAAACAATATGTAAAATATATTCAAAATTATTATTTGATTTTACTTCTAAATTGAGAGTTAGAGGATCATTTCCAGTACATATAATATTAGAAGAAGCTCATAGATACGTACAAAATGATAGTGATGTTAAAATATTAGGATATAATATATTTGATAGAATTGCTAAAGAAGGAAGAAAGTATGGAGTTATTTTAGGGCTTATTTCTCAAAGACCATCTGAATTATCAGAAACATCTATGTCTCAGTGTTCTAACTTTTTAATATTTAAAATGCAGCATCCATATGATGTGAGATTTATAAGGGAAATGGTTCCATATATAACTGATGAAATAGTAGAAAAAATGAAGGGGTTACAGCCGGGTACATGCGTAGCATTTGGTTCTGCTTTTAAGCTTCCTACTATAATAAAATTAGAAATGCCAAATCCACAGCCTATGAGTCAAAACGTTGATGTATCAAGATTGTGGTACTAAAAAGACTTTTATTGAAGTCTTTTTATTGTGTGCTAGGGATACATATAACTGGAAGGTGTAAATGATAAAATAAAATGTCGGTTTTCCTACATTTTTAAATAATAGTACAATTACTATAAAGGTGATTGTGCAAATGACATAAATCCATATTTAGGTAAACCATTTTTAGAATTATGTGATAAATATAAATTTGAATATATTATTAGATATAAAGAAACCGATGCACCTACAATAAAAAGAAATTTTGATGAAATTAAAATTATTGATGATAATTATGAATATCAGAATGAAATAATATTTGGAGATTTAAAAGATAATAAATTTTATACATTAAATGTAATAAGTTATGATGAAGAACAACTTAACGAAAAAACTGGTGAGATAACTAGTACGAATTTTTCTTTTGTAACTTCATTAAAAATTACAAATAAAAATAAAGAACAATTAG
>CAYOAY010000015.1:0-20805 GCA_964402155.1 uncultured Muribaculaceae bacterium
AGTGGAAAAGATATACTTGCTTTCCTAATTTAATGACTGAAATTGATGTAGTTGATCATATTTTAGATCAAAATATTGAACTAAAAACAACTTATTACAAATATCAAGAATTACTTCAATCAATTAGAGAAAAGGATTATGATAATTTTATGTACGCTATAACTAATATTAATAATTCAATATCTGATTACATGAAAACATCTATTAAAACCTTAATAGAATTTAAAGACAAAATATATAATACATTCAATAATAACTATCACAATGGTTATATCGAAGGAAACAATAATTTTATTAAAGTATTAAAGAGAATAGCTTTTGGTTTTAGATCATTTAGAAGGTTTAAAGCTAGGATTATGATATGCAAAGGATTAGTTAAAATTAATAGAAAAAAGCCAACGCTTTCGCGTTAGCTTTATAAGATTAATTATCGCTTATTTTGTGTTTACACACACTATTTGACAATCAACCTAAGAAATGAGGTTTTTATTAACTAATCTTGTTCTTTTACTCTTTTTTGATTTATTTCATTAAGAAGTAATTCTACAAACATATTTTTATCAACAGAATATGTTTTATCACTACCATGTCTTCTATAACTTATTAAGTTTTCATCACGTTCTTTATCACCTAAAATTAATGTAATAGGTATTTTCTTAGTTTGTGACTCTCTTATCTTATATCCCATTTTTTCATTTCTATCATCTAATTGTACTCTAACATTTTTTTCTTTTAACATATCATATATTTCATTTGCATAACTTAAATGATATTCATTATTAACAGGTATTATATTAACTTGAACAGGAGAAAGCCAAGTTGGAAAAGCACCCTTAGTTTCTTCAATTAAAAATGCAGTAAATCTATCAAATGTTCCAAATATTGCTCTATGAAGTACAACAGGTGTTTTTTTAGAACCATCTTTATCTATGTAAGATAAATCAAAACGTCTTGGAAGAAGAAAATCTAACTGACAAGTAGATAAAGTAACTTCAGGTCCAACAGCTGGTTTAACTTCAACATCTAACTTAGGTCCATAAAAAGCAGCTTCTCCAATAGCTTCAAAATAATCTACATTAAGTTCATTTAAAACTTCTCTTAATTCATCTTCAGCTTCATTCCACATATCATCATCATCAAAATATTTTTCTTTATCTTCACTATCTCTTAAAGATAATCTAAATTTATATTCTTTTATTCCAAAATCTTTATATACATCAAGAATTAAACTAACTACTTTTTTAAATTCTTCTTTAATTTGCTCTTTAGTTACAAATAAATGTGCATCATTTTGACACATACATCTAACTCTTTCTAAACCTTTAACTGCACCAGATGCTTCATATCTAAAATCAGTTGCAAACTCACCTATTCTAATTGGTAAATCTCTATATGAATGAAGTTTATTTTTAAATACTAACATATGATGTGGACAATTCATAGGACGAAGTACAAACTCTTCTTCATCAACTTTCATAACAGGAAACATATTTTCTTTATAATGTTCAAAGTGTCCTGATGTTTTATATAAATCAGTTGTTCCAACACATGGAGAATATACATGATAATATCCTAAATTTCTTTCTTTTTCATATATGTAATTTTCTAACTCTTTACGAATAATAGCACCATTTGGAAGCCAAATAGGCATACCCGCTCCAATAAGTTCATGATTCATAAAGATTTCCATATCTTTACCAATTTTTCTATGATCTCTTTGTTTTCTTTCTTCAAGTTCATTTAAATAATCATTTAAATCCTCTTCTGCATCAAAACATACGCCATATATTCTTTGAAGCATTTTATTTTTAGAATCCCCTTTAAAATAAGCTCCAGAATGTTTAATTAGTTTAAAATACTTCATCTTTTTAGTAGTTTCAACATGAGGTCCACGACAAAGATCAGTAAAATCACCTTGAGTATAACAAGAAATAACAGTATTATCTTCATCCATTCTTTCAATTAAATCTATTTTATATGGATCACCTTTAAACTTTTCTAAAGCTTCAGTTTTAGATAATTCTTCTCTATATATTCTTTTATCTGCCTTAGCACACTTCTTCATTTCTTTTTCAATTTTAACTAAATCATCATCTGTTAAAGTAATATCCCCTAAATCAATATCATAATAAAATCCCTCTTCTATTACAGGTCCTACCCAAAATTTAGCTTCAGGATATAAATGTTTTACAGCTTGTGCAAGTAAATGTGCACATGAATGATTTAAAATATTTAATTTTTCATCTTCTTTTATATTTATCATAATTTTTCTCCTTACTTTTTATATTTTTTCTTTCATATTAAAATTTCTTATATTAAATCCACCTTGTTTTTTATAATAATAATCTACTAAATCATTTATATTTTTAAACATATTACTTTTTTTATCTTCAATAAAACAATTTAAATATAATTTAATAAATTCTTTTTCAGGTAATTTAAATATATGATAATTTTTTCTATAATTTTCGTCGGTTAATATTTTAAACCTTTTAGCTCTAGGTATTTTAGGTAAACTTAAATACTCTAAATAAGCATCATATATATAATCTAGCAAATGATAATAAATTAAATTAAAGTCACTTCTTTCTTCTTTTAAAGCTGTTTTTAATTCATCTAAATAATTCCATATATAATAATTATTATTATCTAATTTATTACTAGCTATATGTTTTATTGGTTTATCTATATAATCTAAAGCTAAGTCTTGTAATTCTTTTACTTTTCCTTCTATATCATAAATTATTTTTCCATATGCAAACATATTTGCTGTAACTAACTTATTAACAGAAAATTCATCTTCCATATAATCTTTAATCTTTCTTACTGGATTTTTAAAATATTCTATTAAATAACTATTAGATTCTATATTTCCTCTTTCATGATAATTAACACTATCTTTTAATATTAAATAAACATCTATATCAGAATTTTCATTATAATTATCTGAAGCATAACTACCATATAAAATTGCACCTATTACATCATCATCTTCTTCATAATCTCTTAAAAACTCTTTTAAAGCTAATTTCCATTTTTCAATCACTTAAAATTCACCTACTTTCAAAAAAACTCCTTGAAATTAATCAAGGAGCGTATATACGCGGTACCATCCTACCTTTAGCTTAATTTGATAACGTGCAACTATACACGGGATTCTTTTTCAAGTCCAACTTAGAAGTAGTAATTTTATAACTAATTTATCTATTTTCACCCTATATAGACTCTCTTTAAAATATCATTATAAAACCATGTCTTCATCAACGCATTTACATCAAAAATAATACTACATTTATTGGTAATAGTCAATTATTTTCTATTATTTTCACCTATCATTAAAGTATCTATAGTTAACTGATTAATTCTTTCTATTATTCTTTTTGCTTTTACTTTTTCAAGTCTATTTGTAGATGTAACACTTAAATGTTCTTCTAACTCTTTAATATTTAAATTAGATGTTATAAACGTAGGTAAATCTTCTTGCATCCTATACTGAAGAATAGTTCCTAATATTTCATCTCTATTCCAAGAAGATACTGCTTCTGCCCCTAAATCATCAATTAAAAGCAATTTAGCATACTTTATATCATTAAATTTATTTTTAAATTCATCATTACTACTAGACTGAAAACTTTCTTTTAAACTTCTTAAATACTCAGGCCAATATACTATAGCACTTTTTATATTACTTTTAGCAAGTTCATTAAACATAGCTGATATAAGATATGTTTTACCACAGCCAAAATTACCATGTAAAAATAACCCTTTATCAAACTTATTTTTCTTAGCATCTTTTATATAATTAAGTATCCATTTAATTGTAGATGCTCTATTTTTATCATCCGTATATATATCCTTTATTTTAGCTTCTTTAATCTCCTTTGGAACATTTATACTAAGTACATTATCTAAATACTTATTTTCATTAATATATTTATTTTTATATTTACATGCTACATAAGAAAACGAAAGATTATTATTATTTAAAACAGGTAAATAACAATACCCTAAAAAACTATTTTTACATTCAATAAGATTCTTACAATTACAACAATTTTTATATTCCTTTGAGGCATCTTCAAAAGATGAAGTATACTTCATTAATTCATCATCACTTAAATTTATACTATCACATAACTTTTTTACATAAGGATCTTTTAAAGCATTATTATATTCGATTTTTAGCTTATAATCTAAATCATTTACTTCTTTAATATTATTCTTTATATTTTGCATACACTATTTCTCCTTTAAGAAAACTCTTTTAACATATCTTTAAGTGACTTTTCATCTTCAAAACTTATCTTTTCTTTCTTTATATTTTGATTAAACCAATCAGGTAATGTTTCATTAGTTATATTAGTTTTTGCATTAACCAAAGTACCCTGTTTTTTCATCTTTTTATATTCTTTTTCAGCGGCCTTCATAGCTTCATCTACAGTTTCTATATTAAGTCTTTTCCACTGAGAAGCTATCGTCTCTAAAAATTCTCTTGTAAGCTTTTTATTATTGATCTTTAAAACATAATCTATTAAAACATTAACAACACCAGGATTAAGTTTAAAATCATTTAACAAAGACTCAAGTAAAGATAAATCCCTAGCTGAGGGCTTAGCTCCGTTACTTCTTCCTTTAAGGAAATTATACGGAGTAGTATTTTCAAATACATATATCATTTTAGCTCTTTTATCTATACTACCAACAGGATTTTTTAAATACTCAGGTTGACTTTTATAAATTAATGAAGGAAGTTTATTTTCATTTTCATACTTATAATAATTTCTAACATTTTTTCTAAGTAAAGTCTTATCTATAAGTCCATTTTCTTTAATTGAATTTAAAATAGAACTTTTCATATCAAGAGCATCAAAATTATAAATATAAGACAAATTATTAATAAGTTCTTTTACTTCACGACTAAATGTTTTATTAGTAATTACTCCACTTGGTACAGATGATATTAATAAGTCAAAATCAAATGTATGATCTAACTTTATAACACCAGTTTTATTAACTCTTAAATCAGTATTTAAATTATCATAAGAAGTTAAAGGTGCACTTTCAAATACTTCATCAAAACTACAAGTAAGTTCTGTATAACTTGATAAATTTATTCTTGGAACTTTAAAATACTCAATTAATTTTTCATATTCTTTTTTTCCTACATTATTATATAAAACTATATTAAGTATTGGATGATTAAAAAACTCTGCTGCCTTTATAGGAGAAAATATTTCATATACATAATTATTTACATTATCTTTTTTTACAAATGTTTTTAATAATCCTACTGCTTCTAATTTCTTTCTTGCTGCTATTATTAAATCTAATTTAACTCTTAAACTAGTCATTAAATGATGATGAGTATACTCAGTACTTAAAAGCTCTGTTTTATCTAAATCAGCCCATAAAGTATAATAAAGACTAGTTGCTATACTACCTATTATAGGTTGATATAACATACTTATTATTTTTCTATCATTTTCACTTAGTATAGTACGATTTACTACTATAAAAGTATCAGCTGGTAATATATTTATCTCTCTCATAATAGTAAACCTCCCTCAAGTTAATATTTTAATATAGAATATAAATTATATCAATAACTAATATGTTTTATTTTCTTAATTATAATACTTTTTTATTTATATGTGCAAGATGTATAAAACTTTTAAGATTATAAAAGTAAGCTACTAAATAGTAACTTACTTTTCTTCTTTTATTTTATCAAATATTTTTTCCATTTTAATTCCATAATCAATAGAATCATCATATATAAATCTTAAATCTGGTATCTTTCTTATTTCCAATTTTCTTTTTGATAATTCAGTTTTAATAAAACCTTTAGCTGAATTTAAATCATGCAAACATTTATCTTTTTTATTTTCATCTAATACAGTACAATATATTTGTGCTAAAGATAAATCTGTATCTAACTTTATATGTGTTATAGTTACAAAAGATATATCTTTATCATATACTTCATTTAATAATATATCACTTATTTCTTCTTTTAATAAACTTGCTATTCTTTGTGTTTTAACGCTCATAATTACCTCTTTATTTCAACTAGCTCATACGCTTCAATTATATCTTTTTCTTTAATATCTTGATAGTTTTCTAAAGTTATTCCACACTCAAAACCCGCTTTAATTTCTTTAACTACATTCTTTTCTCTTTGAAGAGAATTTATCTTACCATCATATATAACAATACTATCACGAATTACTCTAGCATTAGAATTAGATTTTATAATACCATCTAAAACATAACTACCTGCTATATTACCAGTTTTAGAAAACTTATATATCTTTCTTATTTCAGCACTACCAGTTACCTTCTCTTCATATTCTGGATCAAGCATTCCCTTCATAGCAGCTTCCATTTCTTCTACTACTTTATATATAATATTATGAAGTCTAACATCTACACCATACTCTTTAGCAACATCTAATATTTTACTATTAGGTCTTATATTAAATCCTATTATTATAGCATTAGATGCATTAGCAAGTACTATATCACTTTCAGTAATAGCTCCAACACCACTTCTAATTACATTTAAACGACACCCTTCAACATCTATTTTAGATAAAGTATTCTTTACAGCTTCTTCACTACCTTTAACATCTGTTTTTAATACTATATTAATTTCTTTTAAACCCTCAGAAATCTTTCCAAATAAATCATCAATACTAATTGAGTTTGCTACTTTTCTTGATTTTAATTTAAAAGCTTCGCTTCTTTGTTCTGCTATTAAATGAGCCTGCTTTTCAGATTCAAAAGCCATAAATTTATCGCCTGCTGTTGGCACACCATTTATTCCTGTTACCTCAACCGGCATAGATGGAGTAACCTCAACAATTTCTTCACCTAAATCATTTTTAATAGTTCTAATTTTACCAAAATGCTCACCAATAACAACTGGATCACCTAATCTTAACGTACCATTTTGAACAAGTAAAGTAACAACAGTTCCTACGTTTTTATCTAATTTAGATTCAATTACCGTACCCATTGCATAACGTTTTGGATTAGCTTTTAAATCTTGCATTTCTGCTATTAACAAAATATTTTCAAGTAAACTATCAATTCCCTCATATGTTTTAGCTGAAATATTAACAAATAAAGTATCTCCACCCCAAACATCAGGAGTAATTCCCCTTTCGCTCATTTCTCTCATAACTCTTTGTGGATCTGCTTCTTTCTTATCCATTTTATTTACTGCAACAATAATAGGAACTTTTGCTGCTTTAGCATGATCTATTGCTTCTATAGTTTGTGGCATAACACCATCATCTGCTGCAACTATAATAATAACTATATCAGTAATTGATGCACCCCTTGCTCTCATTTCAGTAAAAGCAGCATGACCTGGAGTATCAATAAAAGTTATTTTCTTTCCATTATAGTCAACTTGATATGCACCTATATGCTGAGTTATTCCACCATGTTCACCTGATACAACACTACTTTTTCTAATAGCATCAAGAAGAGATGTTTTACCATGATCAACATGTCCCATTATAGTAACAACTGCTGGACGCTGTTTTAAATCCTTTTCATCATCATTTACTTCAAACATCTCAAAATTAGAAATATCACTTGTTTCTTCTTTTTTCAACGTTTTATTATACTCTAATGCTAAAACAGAGGCATCATCAAAACTTAAAGCAGTATTAACACTTGCTATTACTCCAAGATTCATTAACTTTTTAATAACATCACTTACTGGCTTATCAATTAAACTTGAAAACTCTTTTATAGTCATATTATCTTTATATAGTATTACACTTGAATTATTATTTTCATTAGATACAAGCTTTTCTTTATTTTTATACATAGCTTTTTTAGCATCATTTATATTTTTCTGTTTATTTTTTTTCTTCTTAATAGCTTGTGGTTCACTATTATATATTGTATCTTTCTTATCAATTAATGTATCTACTACTTCATCATAATAATCATCTTCATCTAACTTTTTAATAATTTCCTCATCTAAATTATCTTCAGAATGACTAGAATCCATATTTGAAAAAGCATTATCAAGTTCAACAATATTATCATCAGTTAACATATCAGATGAATCACCTACATTAATATTAAGCGTTTTACACATACTTAATATCTCATCAACTTCCTTATTCATATCTAAAGCATATTCTAAAACACTCATCATAATATCCACCTCTTTCTTACTATATTATTTTAATTATTATTTATTACTTTTTCTAATTCTTCATAAACAACTTCTGGAATTAAAACTTCAAGATATCTTTCTAAAACTTTTGTATTTCTAGCTTTTTTAACTACTTCTAAATCTTTTTTTAAATAAGCACCTCTTCCATTTGCTTTACCCGTTTCATCAACAAAAACATTGCCTAAATTATCTCTTACAACACGAATTAAGTCCTTTTTAGCACATTTTTCTTTAGTTACAACACAAGTTCTCATTGGTATCTTTTTTTGTTTCATTTTATTTCCTCCTATTCTTGTGATATAGCAGTTGTTAAATCAATATTTTCTTCTTTAGCTTGCTCTTGTGTCTTAACATCTATACGATAATGAGTAAGTCTTGCCGCTAATTTAACATTTTGTCCTTTTTTTCCTATAGCCAAAGACAAATTATCTCCATCAGCTATTACAAGAGCTTCTTTTTTCTTTTCATTTAATATATATACTTTAACATCTTTAGCAGGTGAAAGAGCATTTTTAATAAATGTAATAGGATCTTTATCATATTTTACAACATCTATTTTTTCTCCACCTAACTCTTCAGTAATACGATTTATTCTAGAACCTTTTTCCCCAATACAAGCTCCTACTGCATCAACATTTTCATTTTCAGAATAAACAGCTATTTTACTTCTTAAACCTGCATCACGAGCCACACTATATAAAATAACAGTTCCATCATTTAACTCAGGTATTTCATTTTCTAATAATCTCTTAACAAATCCATAATGAGTTCTTGAAAGAAGAATAAGCGGACTTTTACCTGTATCATCAATTTTAGTTACATAAACCTTTATAGATGAGCCCATTTTAAGTTCCTCTCCCTTAATTAATTCGTTTTTAGGCAATATACCATGCATTCTTCCTAAATCTACATAATAGTTAAGTGAATCCTCACGAGATAAAATACCCACAAGTAATTCTCCTTCTTTATCTTCAAACTCACTCATAATACTTTGTCTTTCAGCTTCTCTTACCTTTTGAACTAATATTTGTTTAGCAGAACTTGTTGCAACTCTTCCAAAATCCTTTAATGCAACTTCTTCTTCAATAGTTTCACCAGATTTAATATCAGGAACTATCTTTTTAGCATCTTCTAATAATATTTCAACATCATCTATATTTTCATCATTAGAATACTCATCAACAACTTTTTGATAAGAAAAACCTTTAATTTCTCCAGTTTCTTTATTAATATCAATTCTTATATTAGGAAGACCAGTTTCCTTAGCATAAGCTTTTTCTAAAGCAGATGTCATACCTTCAAAAATAACATCCTCACTTACTTGTTTTTCCTTACATATAGCTTTTAAAGCTGTAATAAATTCTTTACTATTCATTTTATTTTTCTCCTTTTTCCATAGAGCATACATCTAAAACATATGCATCATCAAATTCATCTTCTATTTTATCTATTAACGGATTAATAATTTCAGTTGCCTTAACACAAGTATCAACATCAACAAATGGCTCTTTATCAATTATAACTCTCAAAAAATATACTCCATTTTCTTTAACATATAAAACATCACATAATTTAATATTTGCACATTTAAGAGGCTCATTAATCAAATCTTTTACTTTTTGCTCCATATATATCACTCCTTAAATATAAAGAGTAGGATTTTAAACCCCACTCTTTTTTCATCACTTTAATTATAACACATAATTATTATATTTCAATATTTTTATTTCGACTTTGTTTTATCAAAATGTAAATAATTACAAGTTTAATATTATTTAATTAATTTTATATGGTATAATTCATAATAGAGGTGAAAGTTAAATGGATGAAATATTAAAAAAGATATATGATAAATATATTAAAAGCAAAATGAAATATATATTAGTAATTTTTATTTATATTCTATATCAAAGTAATTTTTTAATTAGTTTAATATATAGTTTAGGAATAAACTTAAATAATATTCCTAAATATTTAAACAGAATAATTTTAATATCAAATGACTTAATTTTTGTTTTAATATTATTATTTATGTTTAAAAAGGAAATAAAAAAAGGATTACAGGAATTAAAGAAAAATTTTTCTTCAAATGCTCTTTTATCACTTAATTGCTGGGTAGTTGGTAGCTTAATTATGTCTATATCTTCTATTTTAATAAGTTTAGTAACTAAACAAGATACATCATCTAATGAAGCTTTAGTAAGACAAAGTATTATGAAAGCTCCTATTTATATGCTATTTACTTGTTCTATAGTAGCTCCTATTTTAGAAGAAATGACTTTTAGAAGAGCTCTTAAAGGAATTATAAATAATAAATGGATATTTATATTAGCTAGTGGTTTAGTATTTGGTTTACTCCATGTAATAGGAGTTGAAAATAAGACTTTTTTTGATTATCTTTATGTTATACCTTATGGCTCTATGGGATGTTGTTTTGCATATCTTTTATCAAAAACAAATAACATAACACTTCCAATCATAGTTCATATGTTACATAACACTATTTTAGTTTTATTTCAAATAATAAGAGGTTAAAATGGAAAAAGAAAAAGGTAAAGTTCTTAAGAAAAAAAAGCATCTTAAATGGCAAATAAAATTAATAATTTTTATTATATTTAGTTTTACTTTTATATATTTTTTTGGAACAAAAGGTATATTTATAAAAGAATATAAAATTGAAACTAAAAAAATTGAAAGTAGTATGCATGGTCTTAAAATAGTACAATTTTCAGATACACATTTTAATTCAAATACTAATTTAGAAAAAATAAAAAAACTTGTAAACAAAATAAATAAAGCAAAGCCAGATATAGTTATTTTTACAGGTGATTTAATAGATAAAAATTATCAAATAAATGAAGACGAAAAAAATAAATTAAAAGAAGAATTAACTAAAATAAATGCTGAACTAGGTAAATATTATATAGCTGGTGACGAAGATTTTAATGATGCAAATTTAATACTTAACTCATCTTCATTTATAAATCTCAATGAAAATAAAGAATTAATATATAAAAATAGCAATAAACCTATTATGTTAGCTGGAAAAGATACATTAAATAAAGATATAGCAAATAATAATGAAAACATATTTAAAATATTACTTTTACATAATCCAAACGATATAAATGATTTTAAAGATTTAAATATTGATTTAGTTTTATCAGGTCATACCCTTAATGGTATTATAAATATTCCTAAAGTAAAAGAATTATTTATTAATGGTAATTTTTATAATACATATCAAAAAGTTAACAATACAAAATTATTTATAAATCCAGGAATAGGTACCAAAAAAATAAATATACGCATTTTTAACCATCCAACAATTTATTTATTTAGACTTAACAAAAAAAATTAAAGACTCAATAAAGAGCCTTTTTTATTTAACATAAGGAAGAATTATTTTAACAATTGTTCCCTTACCTAATTTAGACGAATAAGATATTATACCATCATGTTTTTCAATTATTTCTCTTGAAAGGCAAACACCAAGTCCTGTACCATATTTTTTTGTTGTATAAAAAGGTGTACCTATATTTTTTAACGTTTCTTTATCCATACCTGTACCATTATCTTTAATAATAATTATACAATTATTTTTTACTATCTTACTTTCTAATATTACCTTTCCATTTTTTTCTAAAGATTCTTTAGCATTTTTTATAATATTTATTAAAACCTGTTTTAATCTATCATAATCACCATTTATATATATATCTTTTCTTAAAGGTAAATACTCTAATTTCATACCTGATTTAAAAAGTAAGTTTGTTTCATCATAAACATCATCTAAAAGCATAGATATATCCATCATATTCTTTTCTATATTAATTTTAGAAACATTAGCAAAATCTTTTAATAATACAAGCGTTCTATCTATTTCACCACTTATTATACTTATATATTTATTTGTTTTTACAGTATTATTTATATCAATCATATCTAAGTATCCTTTACATACTGCAAGCGGATTTTTTATTTCATGTGTTATTTTAAATAATGATTCATACATTGTTTTTTCTTTAGTTATTTCTTCTAAAGATTTATATAAGTTAACTATATTATTTACTTTATAATAACCTAGCAAAATAAAATAAAATAAAACATACATTAATAATTCTTTCATTACAAATAAGTATATATTGCTTATATTTAATTTATATTTATTTATAAATATCATTATTATTAAATCAAATAGTATTTTTGATATAGTAAATATATTTATAATTTTAAATTTACTACAAAAAGAAAATACATAAATACATAAATAACATATAATATACAGATAAAAGCTAACATTATATGAGCTAGATAAATAAAATGATATTATAAAAATTAATATAAAGCTAGATAACATTCTTTTTTTATATAGAGATATTATAAGTGGTATATTAATTAAAAACATTGTAATTGGCTTTAAATCGCCAAATTTAGTACATAAATAAAAACTTGTAAATAATGCCAAGTCAAGAAAGTTTAATTTTTCCTTTTCATATATTGTTTTACTATAAAACATATAAATAAAATAAACTAGTACTGGAAATATTATATAAATTAATGACAAAAACACAGAAGTAATCATATGTTCTCCCCTTTCATGGCTCTAATTATATATTATCTTCTGTGTTATATTTTGTCGAATTATGTTTATTTTTATAAAAATTTGTAAAAATTACTCTTCATTTAGTTCTTCTATATATTTTTTTAACTTTTTAGCATCCTCTTGAAAAATAATTTTCATAGTATTATCAATTTCAACAATACCCCTTGCACCAAGTTTTTGAATTTTTTCTTTATTAACTTTAGAAGGATCCTTTAATGTAACTTTAAATCTTGAAACGCTAACTTCCATATTAATAATGTTTTTTATACCACCTAAATATTCTACTAATTTATTAGCTTCATATTTAAAATTAGGTTTACTCGCCTTAATAACTACTAAAGCTATTAAAACAAGAATAGCAATTATAATAACATATTTTAAAATATCGTCTAACATCATATCACCCTATCAAAGATTATATAATAAGTTTTTAAAAAAAGCAATTACATAATTTATAACTAAAAGAGGCTTTTTAATTAGTACTAATTATTATATTTTGAATATGCTACTAATGAAAAAGATAGAAAGGGTGAATATTATGTGTGAAAATTCTAACCAAAGTTCAAGCTGCAACTGCATAGCTGAAATATTAAAAGTAATAAATATTCTTCAATGTGAAGTATGTCCAGGAGATAGTTGTTTAGAAACTTGTACTAGAGCTTTTTTAGGTCCTAACTCTTCAGTAGATTTTAATACAAGACCTGTAACATTATATACTTGTAGTGGAACATTACTTGAATTACCTATATCTAATACACCAAATGAACAAACAACATCAAGCATATTTAGAGTAGAAAAAGTTAATGGATGTTGTGCTACATTAAGAGTATTAGTATATAACACTGATACAAATACTTATACTGCAACAAATTCATTTTGCACTACAAACACAAACTGTCTTAGCACAATAAAATGCTTAGCTGATACTTATGTAGAAAACGTATAATAAAAGCCACAATCAAGTGGCTTTTATTTTATATTTATAATATCATCAAGCATTATTTTTTCATTATCTAAAGTTATTAAATAATTATCTTTTAATCCAACTACTTTTTTATGCTTACTTTCTCCATTTTTGTACATAATAGTAATGTCTGCTTGATATACATAATCAGGTCTTTTAAAAATAGCATTTATTTTTTCTAAAAGAGTCTTTTTATCTACTTTATCTTCTATATTATTATCTATATTATTATTGTCTTTATAATGATAATAAAAATCTTTTTGAACTTTAGACTTTAACTTTTCTATTTTGTTTTTATAGATTTCTGGGATTTTATCACTCATAAAATGTCCTCCTATAAAAACTTATGAATTAAATTTATAAATATACTAAAAATATGAAAGGAGAAATTACATTGAAAAAAAATATTATAAAATATCAAATAATTATTCCACTTTTATTTTTCTTTATAATAAGTTTAATATCAATTTACTCAGCATCAAAAAATTTTTCTTCTAATGATATAATATATAAGCAAATAATTTGGTATATAATTGGTTTTTTTACAATTTTTATAACTAGAAATTTCAAATGTAAAAAAATTACTTATCATTCATTTATTTTATATTTATTTGGAAATATAATGCTTTTATTATTACTTTTTTTTGGAAAAGAGATAAATGGTTCTAAATGCTGGTTTGTAATACCAAAAATAGGTTCATTTCAACCAAGTGAATTTATGAAACTAATACTTATTATAACTAATGTTAGAGTATTTAATTATTATGAAAAAAAATATAATACTTTTTCTTTTAAAACAGATATAAAAATATTTTTATCAATAATGTTTATAACCTTAATACCTAGTATTTTAACATTTAAAGAACCTGATACTGGTATGGTTATAATTTACTTTTTAATTTCTATTATAATGCTTTTTGTATTTGGCATAAGAAAAAGTATATTTATAATTTTAATTTTATCTATATCTATTTTATTAGGATGCTTTTTATATTTTTATTTTAATTATCAAGATAACTTTATAAATATATTTGGAACATCATTTTTCTATAGAATAGATAGACTTCTTAATTGGTCCAATAAAAGTGGAATGCAAATTACTCATGCAATTGCTGCTATTAAAGCATCTGGTATATTTGGATTTGGTATTGGCAATACTCCCATTTACATTCCAGAAGCCCATACTGATTTTATTTTTTCCATATATGCAAATAATACTGGACTTATTGGAACAATATTTTTAATTAGTTTAATAATCATTTTTGACTTAGGTTTATTTAAATTAGCTAATAAATCAAGTGATAAATCTTTTAAATACATTATTGCTGGATTTTCATCAATGATAATATATCAACAAATTCAAAATATAGGAATGAATATAGGAATACTACCCATAACCGGAATAACTCTTCCCTTTATAAGTTATGGTGGCTCTTCACTACTAAGTTATATGTTAGGAATTACTTTAATACTAAACTATGAACCGCAAAAAAAGAAATAAATCAATACATATATTTTTTTATAATTTTAAATAAATCATTGAAAAAAGCGTGAAAATTATGTTTTTTTGGTACAAATAATTAAAAAAAATTAAAAATATATTGCATTTTTGTATTTTATATAGTAGAATTAAGTAGTCAGTTTTACCAGTACTATGAAATGGGCTTGTAGCTCAGCTGGTTAGAGCGCACGCCTGATAAGCGTGAGGTCGATGGTTCAAGTCCATTCAGGCCCACCATTTTATGTTTATAAACTGGCGCGTTGGTGAAGTGGTTTAACACACCGCCCTTTCACGGCGGCATTCATGGGTTCAAATCCCATACGCGTCACCAATTTTAAAGATAACTCGAACTTTTCATTTTTTGATTAGTTCGAGTTTTAATATACTTTAAAATGTTCGTAGAAGAAGATTAAAAATAAAGTTAAAGTAATAGCCATAGATAATAAAGATGTAATTGCTTATTTATGATTGTGACAAAAATTAAATAATGAAGATTTCAAAGGTCACAAATTCGAAACCTTTCAGAGGGAGGCAGAAAAAAATTATCAATTTTTATATCGTACATCAGCTGTTATTTTTAATAATAACAGGACAAAGTGTAATGTTCAAGATCAAAGATTTTATATGCTTCCTGGTAAGAAAGTTAATCAAAAAGAAGAAAGTATTGATGCCATAAAAAAAGAAATAAAAGAAGAATTAGGATATAGACTTTTTTATTTCTTGCTATAAGTGAAGAATTTATGGTGATTGAATTAATTTTGAATGGATTGACATATCCAATATATATAATTATGAAATTTATTCAATTGGAATCAAACAAGCAATAAAAAGCCTGATAAAATATATCATTATATTGAAAATTTAACAAAATAAAATAGTTGTTATACTTTCACCAAAAAGGAACCATTAAAAAAAACTAACACTATATTCACAGTTAAATTCTTCATTTATATTTAAACTTATTATATCATCTTTATCTTTCAAATGAGTCTTTTCTATTACCTTATCAGCATAACTAAACCATGGTTCTATACATATAAAAGGTGCATCTACAACAGACCACAAAGCAAGTACTTTAAATCCTTTAAAATTAAATTCAAATATTTTTTTATTATTTTTTTTACTTTTTAATGTAATAATATTTGATTTTAAATTTTTCATCATAATAGCATCATTAGAAAAACTATTTTTTTCTATTTCTATAATTTTATTATTTTTCAAAATATTTTTAGCAGGTCTATTAGATATATAATTGCCATCAACTTCCATAAATTCAACATTTTCTTCTTCTTTTTCTAGTTCAAAATAATAATTTTCATAAGGCATATCTAGTTTAAATCCAGGATGAGCTCCTAATCCAAAAAATATTTTTTTATTATCTTTATTAATTACTTTAATTCTTACAATTAACTTATTTGCTATGGTTTCATACTCCACTCTAAGTAAAAACTTATAAGGATATTTTTTTAATGTTTCTAAATTACTTTCTAATTCATATATTTCTTTACCATCTTTTTTATATACTAATTCAAAATCCATATCTTTAGCAAAACCATGCTGAAAAATTTTATATTTTTTATCACCTATTATTGTTTCATTATTTTTTAGCCTTCCAACAATAGGAAATAAAATAGGACTTTGTCTATCCCAATATTTTTTTCCATCGTGCAATCTTTCTAGTCCATTAACTTTAAGACTTATAAGCTCCGCGCCCATTTTTCTAGTTTTAAATTCTATCATATATTCTCCCATTTTAATACTTCTATTATTATATTTCTAAAATTATTATATAAAATTTTATATAAATATCAAATATTATTTGCTATTATTTTTATATTTTATATGTTAATATTTTAATAGAGGTGATAAAAAATGGATAGTTGTGTTTTTTGCAAAATAGTTGATGGACAAATACCATGTATGAAATTATATGAAGATGATTTAGTATTAGCTTATTTAGATATTAATCCAGATAGTAATGGTCATACTTTAATAATACCTAAAAAACATTATAAAGATATATTTGATATTCCAAATGATACATTACTTCATATATATAATGTTGCTAAAAAAATTATGAAAATTTTAGAAGAAAAGTTAAATTGTAATGGTTTTTCTTTACTCCAAAATAACGGGAGTATTCAAGAAGTAAAACATTATCATTTGCATATTAAACCATTTTATAAAAATATAAAATCAAATGAATTAATAAAATACAAAGAAAACATAAAAGAAGCTAAAGAAATATATGAATTATTAAAAGAATCTTAAATTGAAGATTCTTTTTTAATTAATACCTAAATACTCTTCTAAACATAACCCACTTTCCTTAACTTTAGTTGCAATATCTACTCCTAAATATCTAACATGCCATGGTTCATATATATATCCTGTTATATCAGTTTTACCTTTTGGATACCTTACAATAAAACCATATAAATGTGCATTTTCTGCTATCCATTTAGCTTCATTAGTATTTGCAAAACTACTATCTACAATTCCTATATCAAAAGCAAGACCAGTTTGATGTTCTGATGTACCTGGCTTAGCAGAATATGTACTAGCTAAAGCTTCTCCATCTTTTTTAACATATTTATTATAAAGAGCTTCTTGAGTAGTATATGACCTGAAACCAGATACTAAAGGTAAATTAAGTCCAATAGATTTTGCATCAGCCTGCATTAGATTTAACTTACTTAAAGCTTCTTTATTTGCACCAGGATTATAATCTTTAGGAAGACCATATTTTTTATTAACTATTAATATACCATTTACATAAGTTATTCCATCAATTACTTCTATTTTTTTATTTTCACCACTTACATCTTTAGTTTTTTCATTTACTATAACTTTTCTTTTTATAGTAGTTTTATTACCATTTGTATCAGATACTGTATAACTAACATAATAAATACCTGCTTTTTTTGTATTAATAGTATTTTTTACTTTAACTTTATCTGTTATATCCCCATCATAATTATCACTAGCTTTATATCCCAATTCTTTATATTTATCATTATAATTAATTACAATTTCTTTATCACCTATTAATTCTATTACTGGTTTTTCATCATCTATTATACTTACCTTTCTATATAATCTTTCTTTAAATAATTCATTTATATTAATAGTATAAGATATAATATAATCTCCTATTTGTTTTTCATTTAAATTAGAATTAACATATACTTTATATTTATTTTTATTATCTAATGTTACATAGCTATCACTAAAGGTATTATTATATTTAACTTTTATTGTTGATTTACCATTAAGCTTAAAATTAGTATTATTTTTTATTTCTTTATAAAGTTTTATTTTGTTCTTACAAAATCCTAAATATTTTCTTTTTCTAATTACTTTATCATTTTTTTTAACTTTATATCCATCATTTCTTAAATCACTATAAATTTTATTTTTAACTAAACTATCTTTTACATCTAAATAATAAACTTCTTTAACATTACATTTAAACCAAGCATTTTTAAAGTCTATTTTCCCCTTTATACTGTAATTTTCTTTATCTATTTTATAATTAAACTCTTTTTTAAATACTGGTATTAAAAAAACTAAAGAGCCAAATAAATATATAATTAATATTATAGCTAATATAAATATAAGCCAGTTTAATAATTTTATTTTTCTTTTACCAACTTTTATTGTAAACATTTTATCACCTTTATATCTATATTTTATAACATTTTATAAATTTTAACAATAAAATATAAAAATGAAAAAAGAAGCTTTTAAAAGCCTCTTTTAGCACATAAATGATCCAACTATAATAGCAAGTAAGATATATAATACTATTACTAGTAAAAATCCATTACCCTTATTTTTAGGATAATTACCTTGACAAGGGTTACTGCAAGTATTAGTTGTATTTCCACAACATGCCATTTTTTAAACCTCCTTTTTTATATTAAACAAAAGCACCTATTATGATAACTAGTAAGATGAATAATACTAATATAATTCCAGCACCAGAAGCGTAATTGTTTCCCATAATTCATTCCTCCTTTTTGTCTTTTCAAAGTATTTTATGGTAATTTACTAAAATGTGTGAATGCTTGCGTAAAAAAAGTTGAGTTTTATAATATAATTTGTTATGATATATAAGTAAAAATGTTAGGAGATGAAAATAAATGGCAGAAAAGAAAAAAACTTCCGCTAAAAAAGAAGTAGCTAAAACTGATTCAAAAAAGATTAAAAATAATTCTAAAAAACAATCAGTAAAAAAAGATACTACTAAAAAAGCAGAAGCTAAAAAAAGTAATGCTAAAAAAGTAGATAATAAAAAATCTACAAAAAATGTTCCTGTTAAAAAGGAAGTAAAAAAAGAAACAAAAGAGGTTAAAGAGTTTAGAGTTGATAACTATGCACCAAAAAAAGATAAAAAACAAAATAAAATATCTAAATGGTTTAATAGTTTAACTTTAGAGCAAATAGTTGTAGCATGTACACTTATAATTATTATTTTACTTATAGTTTTAATTTGTGTATCTACTAAAAGTACTAAAACTAAAAATGGTGATGACATAGTTGTAAGTATTAAAGGAAAAACAATTACAGCTGATGATTTATATAGTTCTTTAAAGAAGCAAGCTGGAGAAAAAATTGCTATTAATATGATTGATGAATATATTTTAGATAAAGAATATAAAACAACAGATGATATGAAAAATTCAGCTAAATCAACTATTGAGAATTATAAAAATACTTATGGAGATAGTTATAAATCTTTCTTAGAATATAATGGTATAGCAAATGATTCAGAATTAAAGCAATTACTTATTAAAAATAATAAGTTAACATCAGCAGTAGAAGATTATATTAAAAATAATTTAACTGATAAAGAAATGAAAAATTATTATGAAAATAATATAGTTGGTGATATTGAAGCTAAACATATTTTAATAGCTGTTGAAAATGATGAAAATGCAACTGATGAAGAAATTGAAGCTAAAGAAAAAGAAGCTAAGAAAAAAGCAGAAGAAATTATTGAAAAGCTTAAAAATGGCGAAGACTTTAGTGCACTTGCTAAAGAATATTCAGATGATGAAGCATCTAAAAAAGATGGTGGTAATTTAGGATATTTCAACACTGGTGAAATGGCAGAAGAATTTGAAAAAGCTGCTTATAAATTATCAGTTAATGAATATACTAAAGAACCTGTTAAAACAACTTATGGTTACCATATCATTTTAAAAACTGGTGAAAAAGAAAAACCAAGTTACAAAAAATCAAAAGATACTATAATTGAAAAATTAGTTGAGCAAAAAAAATCAGAAGATAGTACAATAAGTGTTAAAACAATGATTGCTTTAAGAAAAAAATATAAAATGAATATTAAAGATAAAACAGTTAAAAAAGATTATGAAAGTTATATAAAAGAAGCTGTCACTACTACAACTACAACAACTTCATCTAGTAATTAATTTTAAATTTTATAATTAGTATGCTATAAAGAGTATTTTACGAGTGTGTAAGGAATTCTGTGTAAATGACATCTAACCATGATAGTTAGGAACTTT
>CAYOAY010000016.1:0-19631 GCA_964402155.1 uncultured Muribaculaceae bacterium
TAGAAAATTTTACAATATCTTTAAATTACAAACAATATAATGGTTCTTTAGTAGAGGGAGATACAA
Source organism: uncultured Muribaculaceae bacterium (assembly GCA_964402155.1). Taxonomy (GTDB): domain Bacteria; phylum Bacillota_I; class Bacilli_A; order RF39; family UBA660; genus Aphodocola. The sequence continues at coordinate 67 of CAYOAY010000016.1, forward strand.
GCACAATAAATAACTGCACGGAGTTTACTAAAAAAGATACATATAGTGTAGGAGATGTAATAGCATTTTGTAATACTAATACCGGCAAAAGTGAAGACTTTTATGTAATTAGTGATAATGGAACAACTGTTACAGCACTAGCTAAATATAATTTATTAGTAGGTGATATGATAAATACATCTACTTTTGAATCATCACCTATTTCAACTGATGAAATAAATTATGGACTTCAAGATGAAAAAACAGAAATTATTATTCTGGGAGAGGATTCAAACACAAGCGGAGTTTTATTTTCAAAAGAAGTAGCTTATGGCTTTACTTTATTCGCAGAAGATATGGATAATTTGTATTGGGAAGATGAAAATGGTAATTTACTTTCTAAATATGGAAGTACTTATCCAGCCGAAGTATATGATGAAAATTCATTATTATATCCTTATATTGAAAACTATGTTTCATATATAAGGCAGCTAGGAAATAATACTGCAACAGGAAGATTAATAAAATATAGTGAGTTTATTGATTTAGGATGTGATGAGTTGGATGATTCAAGTGAATATGGAAGTTGTACAAATGCACCAGCATTTTTAACATCTACAATTTATTTTTCTTCAACGTTTCATGGTTCTTTTTATGCAGTAGGTGAAATAAATAAATTAGGTTCTTGGGATCAGTCTTCTACGTTTGGAGTACGCCCGGTAATAGAAATAAATAAGTCTGAGATATAAAATAATAATTGACAAATATTAAATAAACTAATAAAATGGTAGTGTTAGCTGTGACGGAATTTACAACTCTTGAGCTAAATCGTATATAGGCGTTAACTTTTTAAAGTGCTAGATTTTATCTAGAACAAAGGTGGTACCGTGGACATATAAGTTCATCCTTTATTATAGGATGAACTTTTTAAATTAGAAAGGAGAATAAAAAATGACATTATATGAAGATTTAAAATGGAGAGGATTAATACAAGAAATATCAGATGAAAAATTAATTGATAAGTTAAATAACGAAAGTATAACATTTTATATAGGAACTGATCCAACAGCAGATTCTATGCATATTGGACATTATTCATCATTTTTAATATCTAAAAGATTAGCTAAATATGGACATAAACCAATTCTTTTAGTAGGTGGTGCAACAGGTTTAATAGGAGATCCAAAACCAACAGCAGAGCGTCCTATGATATCAAAAGAAGAAGTTGAAAAAAACTTTAATGGATTAAAAAAACAAGCAGAAGAAATATTTGGTTTTGAAGTAGTTAATAACTATGATTGGACAAAGGATATAAATGTAATAGATTTCTTAAGAGATTATGGTAAGTATTTTAATGTAAATTATATGCTTGCAAAAGATAAAGTAAAATCAAGAATGGAATCAGGAATTACTTATGCAGAATTTTCATATATGATACTTCAAGCTCTTGATTTTATGCATTTATATGAAACAAGAGGTGTAACACTTCAAGTTGCAGGATCAGATCAGTGGGGTAATATAACATCAGGAATAGAACTTACTAGAAAAAAATTAGGTAAGGAAGTATATGGAATGGTTATGCCTCTTGTAACTGATTCTAATGGCGTAAAATTTGGTAAAACTGAAGGAAATGCTTTATGGCTTGATAAAAACAAAACATCTTCTTATGAATTATATCAATACTTAATAAATTTAGAAGATTCTATGATAATTGAATATTTAAAGAAATTAACATTTTTATCTAAAGAAGAAATAGAAAATATTGAAAAAGAACATTTAAAAAACCCACATTTAAGAAATGCACATAAAATACTTGCACGTGAGGTAATAACTGATCTACATGGGAAAGATGAATATTTAAAGGCTGTAAAAATAAGTGAGGCACTATTTAGTGGTAATGTTAAATCATTAAATAAAGATGAAATATTTGAATGTTTTAAAAATGTTAAATCTTTTAACATAGTAAATAATATTAAATTAATTGATATGTTAGTTGATAATAATATATGTTTAAGTAAAAGAGAAGCAAGAGAGTTTTTGAAAACAGGTGCTATTTCAATTAATGATGAGAAAGTATATGATGAAGATATGCTAATAAATAAGTCATTAGCTATAGAAGGTGAATTATTAGTTATTAAACGTGGTAAAAAGAAAAACTTTATAGCACAGATAAAAGGATAAACAAGTTTTATCTTTTTTCTTTTTGTGTTACAATAGGTAAGGTGATATATTTATGAACTTTTTATATGATAATATTAAGTATAATATTTTTATAAATAGAAAAAAAATTAAAAATTTATATATAAGAGTAGATGATAATTTAAATATTAATATAAATTGCCCGTATTTTTATACAAAAAGTATGATTAAAGATATAGTATATAAAAATGAAAAAGATATTATAAAAATGATTTTATCTAAAGGTGAGCATTTAGATAAATTAAAAAGACAAAAATATATGCTTTTAGGAAAACCTATAGAAGTTTTATATGATATGGTTAAAAAGCCTATTTATAGTGATAATAAATTAATAATAAAAGATGATAATATGTTAGATAAATGGTATAAATTAAAAGCAAAAGAAATATTTAAGATATATTTAGATGAAGCTTATTATGTTTTTGAAGAAAAAATACCATATCCCATTTTAAAAATAAGAAGTATGAAAACTAGATGGGGAGTATGTAATAGAAAAGATAACTCTGTTACTTTAAATTTAGAGTTAATAAAAAAAGATAAAGAGTATTTAAATTATGTAATTGTTCATGAACTATCTCATTTTGTTCATTTTGATCATAGTAAAGCATTTTGGCAAACAGTTGAAAAATACTGTCCAGAATACAAAATAGTTAGAAAAAAATTAAAGGAGTAAATTATGCTAATTGAGTCAGTAGATAATAAAAAAATAAAATATATAAAAAAGTTAAGAGATAATAAATTTATAAAGAAAGAAAAGAAATTTATAGTTGAAGGAGAACATTTAGTTACAGAAGCATTATCTATGGGATTTTTATTATCAGTTGTTAAATTAGAGGGGTATGATAAAAGTTATAATGTACCTGAAATAATTGTTAAAGAAAATGTTATGAAATCTATTAGTTTAATGAATTCTATTCCTAAAGTTATAGGTATTTGTAAAGTAATTGAGGAAAGTAGTATTTTAGGTAATAGAATAATTATGCTTGATGATGTTCAAGATCCTGGAAATATAGGTACTATAATAAGAAGTGCTAAAGCATTTAATTTTACAAGTGTTATACTTAGTTTATCTTCTGTTAGTAAGTATAATTATAAAGTGATTAGAGCAACTGGTGGTATGTTATTTAAAACTAATATAATAACTAGAAATTTACTTGATTTTATACCATTATTAAAAGAAAAGGGATATAAAATATATAGTACTAATGTTAATAATGGGGTAGATGTTAAAAATATTGATAAAAATGATAAAATAGTTGTTATAGTTGGAAATGAAGGATGCGGGGTAAGTGATAGTATATCTAAATTAGCTGACGAAAATTTATATATTAATATGGATAGTAATTGTGAAAGTTTAAATGTATCTGTTGCAGCGTCTATTATTATGTATGAATTAGGGGGATTAAGATGAATTATTTATGTATTGGCAAGCTTGTTAATACGCATGGTATTAAAGGTGAAGTAAGAATATTATCTAAGTTTAAACGTAAAGAATTTGTATTTAAAAAAGATTTTAAGTTCTATATAGGAAGAAATAAAAATGAATATATTGTAGAAAGTTATAGAGTTCATAAAAACTTTGATATGGTTGTTTTTAAAGATAATTATAATATTAATTTAGTTGAGTTTTTAAAGGGTTCTTATGTTTATGTTAATAAAGATGATATAAAATTAAATGAAAATGAATTTTTAGCAATTGATTTAATAGGTTTTAGTGTTATAATAGATGATAAATTAATTGGAAAAGTAATAGATGTTATAGAAACTAATGCTAATGATGTTTTAGTACTTGATTTTAATATAATGATTCCATATGTTAAAGAATTTATATTAAATATTAATAAAGATGATAAAACTATTTTAGTAAAAAATGTGAAAGGACTTATATCATGAAAATAGATATATTAACATTATTTCCTGAAATGTTTGAAGGATGGAAAAATGAATCTATAATTAAAAGAGCTATAGAAAATAAAAAAGTTAAAATTAATACATGTAATTTTAGAGATTTTTCTTTAGATAAACATAAAAAGGTTGATGATACACCATATGGTGGTGGTGCTGGTATGGTTCTTATGTGTCAACCTATATTTGATGCTGTAGAAAGTATAAAAAAGAAAAATAGTAAGGTAATTTTGCTTTCTCCAACGGGAAGTAAATATGATCAAAAAAAAGCTTATGAATTATCAAAGGAAAAACATATAATTTTTATATGTGGTCATTATGAGGGATTTGATGAAAGAATAAAAACAATTTGTGATGAGGAAATATCAATAGGTGATTATGTATTAACTGGTGGAGAGCTTCCAGCTATGGTAATTACTGATTCTATAGTTAGACTGTTACCTGGTGTTATAGATGAAAATTCTCATCTTAATGATTCATTTAATAATAATTTACTTGATTATCCAACCTTTACAAAGCCTAGAGAATATAATGGTTTAAGAGTTCCTGATGTATTGTTATCCGGTGATCATAAAAAAATAGATGAGTGGAGATTAAACAAACAGCTTAAAATAACAAGTGAAAAAAGACCTGATTTATTAAAACACAAGGTTAAATTAAATAAAAAAGGAATAAAGATAAATAAAAATAAAATTAATATTGATGATATTAAAGATATTAAAGTAACTGAAATTAAGCATGTTAGAAAAAATGGTAAGTATAAAGTATTTAGAAATGATGATATTAAGGCAGTTACTATTTTAAATAGTAGTAACATAGTAGGATATAAATTAAAGGGTAAGAGTAATGACGGTAGTATTAATAAAATACTTATAGTAAAAGATTCATTTATTAAAAAGATAGCTATTAAAAATATAAGTAAGAAAATAGATATTTTAGCTAAAAGATTTAATATAGTATTATCGAGTGATGATGATGAAGATACTGGTAAAGTATTAGGTGAAGCAGAAATGCTAAAATCTATGATTATAAGTTTATATGCTAAATATTTAGGAAAAGATTCTTTAGATAAAATAATTAAAGATATAGATTTTTTAGTTAAGGAATTTGTAAAGGCTAAAACACTTCAAAATTCGTATATAAATAAAATTCAAAACGGAAAAGTAAGATAGATATTAAAAAAATTTACTTGCATAAATATGATATATGTGATAAAATCTTAATGTTAAAGGCAATCCGCCGCATAGATATATTTGCATGATTGCTGGTTATATATTATAGAAAGGAAGACTTAAGATGAATAAAATCGAGAAAATAACTAATAGTCAACTAAATAATTCTATACCTGAATTTCGTGTTGGTGATACTGTAAGAGTTGGTGTTAAGATTATCGAAGGTAAAAAAGAAAGAGTTCAAGCTTTTGAAGGTGTTGTAATATCTCGTAAGGGGTATGGTGTATCTGAAACTTTTACTGTTAGAAAAATGTCATCTGGTATTGGAGTTGAAAGAATTTTTCCAGTACATTCACCAAAACTTGATTCAATTACTGTTGTAAGAAAAGGTAAAGCAAGACGCGCTAAATTATATTATGCTAGAAATATAGTTGGCCAATGGAAATTAAAAGAAAGAAATTAATAAGGCTATATATGCCTTATTTTTTGTTAGAGGATAATTATGAAAAATAAAAAAATAAAAAAATTAATAAAAGAAATAATTCCGTATATCATAGTAGTTATAATAGTTGTTTTAATTAGAACATTTTTAGTTACACCAGCTATAGTAGATGGCAAGAGTATGGAGCCTACATTAAATAATAACAATATAGTTTTATTAAATAAAATTAATTATAAAATAAATGATATTAGAAGATTTGATGTAGTAGTAGTTAATTTGGATGGTGAAAAACTAATTAAAAGGGTTATAGCATTACCGGGTGAATATATTGAGTATAAAGATAATAATTTATTTATAGATGGTTTTTTAGTTGATGAAAATTTTAAACATAAAAAAACAAGTGATTTTAAATTAGAAAAAATAGGATATTTAAAAATTCCTGGAGATAAATATTTTGTTGTTGGTGATAATAGAGATAATTCTGTTGATTCTAGAATGATTGGTTTAATTGATAAAAAAGATATTTTAGGAAGTGTATCTTATAGAATTTTTCCTATTAATAAAATAAGTAGAATTAATTAAGATATTAAAAGTAGATAATAATCTACTTTTTATTTATTTTTAATATGAATATAAATGTATGATATAATAAAAAATGAAAGAGAGATGATAAATAAATGGCAAACGAGATAAAAAGTACAAACAATGAATTAATAGATATAGAAAATATTTATAAAGATATTAAAGAAAAAATAATAATTGCTCGTGGAAAAATGTTAAAACATATTGATACAACTATGACAGAAGTTTATTGGTATGTTGGAAAAATTACTTATGAATTATCAAATAATAGTACTAAAGCAAGTTATGGGAAACAAATAATTGATGCATTATCTGAAAAACTTACAAATGAATTTGGAAGTGGTTTTTCTCCCGTTAGCATAAGACGTATGCGTAGATTTTATGAGTATTATCCAATTTGGTCGGCAGTGCCGACTGAATTAAGTTGGTCTCATTTTCAAGAATTGATTAGAGTAGATAGAAAAGAAGAAAGAGAATTTTATGAAAATGAATCAATTAAATCTAATTGGGGTTATAGAGAATTAGGAAGACAAATTAGTACTAATTATATAGATTTAACAGAGCAAGAAAAAGATTCTGACAGAAAAGAAGCAACTAGAATTATAGAATGTATTAAAGATAAGGTGAATTATAATGAGTAAAGGAATTATAGTAGCAGGATTTGGTGCAATAGGCAAAACAACTCTTGGAAATAAATATAGTAATATTATTGATATGGAATCCGGTTATTATCAATGGGATAATACAGGATTTGAAAATATACCTTATGAGCATCGAAAAGGGAAAAAAGAAAGGCCTAAAAATAAGGAGTGGCCATCAAATTATCACCAAGCAGTTTTAAATGCCCAAGAAAAATTTGATGTAGTACTAACATCAATGCATTGGCATTTACTTGATTTTTTTGAAGAAAACAACATAGAATATTATTTAGCTTATCCTACTTTGGATAGTGAAAAGGTATTGGAAGAAAGATGTTATGCTAGAGGAAACAATAATGTTTTTACAGACAAATTAAAAGTAAATTTATATAATTGGAATGAAAAAATAAAAGATTATCATCCAAAAAAATTATTAATTATTCAAAAAGATGAATATCTTGAAGATGTACTGAGGAAAAATGAAATTATTAATTAGTAAAGGAAGTGATTAGAATGGCAAATAATGAGAATAGTAAAGGGTTTTCAAATGTCTGTATCAACTGGTATCCAGGCCACATGGCAAAAACAAGAAGACAAATAAAAGAAAATATAGATATGGTAGATATTATTTATGAAGTTGTTGATGCAAGAATACCTATCTCATCAAAAATAAAAGACATAGATGATTTGATAAAAGATAAACCAAAGATAATGATTATGACTAAAACTGATTTATGTGATATAAAAAAAACTAATTTGATTAAAGATTATTATAAAACTTTGGGTTATGAAGTTATTATGGTAGATTTGATTAGCAATACTAATATAAATGAAATATATACTAAAACTAATGAAATATTAGAACATTTAAATTTAAAAAGAGAGTCTAAAGGTTTGAAAAAACGTGCATATAGAGCTTTAATTATAGGTATACCTAATGTAGGTAAATCAACATTAATTAATCGTTTAGTAGGAAAAAAAGCCACAATTACAGGTGATAAACCAGGTGTTACTAAAAATCTTTCTTGGATTAGAATAAATAATAATTTAGAACTATTAGATTCGCCGGGTATTTTATGGTCAAAGATAGATAATCAAGTACAAGCTTATAATTTAGCTAGTTTTTCAGCAATTAAAGAAGAAATATTACCTACTGGTAAAGTTGCATGTTATATATTAGATTATATGTATAAAAATTATAAAGAAAATTTAATTGACAGATATAAAATAATCAATTATGATAGTGATGATGTTATAGAAAGTTATGACATTATAGGGAAAAAAAGAGGATGTATTATGTCTGGTGGTAAAATTGATTATGATAAAGTATCAAGTATAATAATAAAAGATTTAAGAGAGGGACGTTTAGGTAAAATAACGTTTGATGAATTATAATATGGAAAAGCAAATATTTATAAAAAAATTAACAGATGAAGAGCAACTTGAAATTATAAATTTTATTTGTGATAAATTTAGTATTGATGACAAGGAAAAATATGAAAAATTTTATTTTACTTTAATTAATTATGTTAAAAATGTTAGACGAAAGTTAGATACTTTTAAAAATAATATTAATGATGTAATAGAGCTTTTTATATCTTGTGGATATAATAATAATCAAATAATTGATATATTAACTATAGAGCCTTCATTACTTCATTCTGATAAAAATTCAATTTTTTGGAGATTATTACTTCTTGGAAAAATATATGAAACTAGTAATAATATGTGTGTTAGAGATGAATATATAATTGTAAATCCAAGAATACTTAGAATTAGTCAAGATGTTATGTATGCTAGAATAAAATATTTAGAAAGTGATGAAATAAAATTTAAATTAAGAAAAACAGACTTTTTATCAGTAAGACAAATTGTAAAAAACACACATAAAGAATTTAAAGACTCATATGGAATTGATAAAGATACTCTTTTAGCTTTATATCCATTTGATAAAAAAGCGCAATTAGAAGTAATATCGTGGCATGAAAACAAAGAATTATTAGATAATATATATAATGGTAAAACAAATGGTAAATCTATATGAAAATGAAAAAAGAATATGGGAAAGTGGTTATAATTATATAGCTGGTTGTGATGAAGCGGGGCGTGGACCACTTTTTGGACCTGTTGTGTGTGCTAGCGTTATACTTCCGCATGATTTTGTTTTAGAAGGTTTAAATGATTCTAAAAAACTTACTGAAAAGAAAAGGGAAGAATATTATCCAATTATAATGGAAAAAGCTTTGGCAGTAGGTATTTCTATTGTTTCAGCTAAAGAAATAGATAAAATAAATATATATGAAGCATCAAGACAAGGTATGTTAAGAGCTGTTAATTCTATGGAAATAAAGCCTGATTACATAATTACTGATGCAATGCCACTTGATAATTTTACTAATATTAAGCATGAAGCTATTATAAAAGGTGATGCAAAAAGTATATCTATTGCTGCAGCATCAGTAATAGCAAAAGTAACCCGTGATCATATTATGTATGAAGAAGATTTAAAACATCCAGAATATCTTTTTAAAAAGCATAAAGGATATCCGACAAAAAAACACATTGAACTTTTAAATAAGTATGGTATAATTGACGGATATAGGCATACATATGGTCCTGTAAAGAAGTATATAGAAGAACATCTGAATAAATAAGGAGGCTATAATGAGTAAAAATTTAGTAATTGTAGAGTCACCAACTAAAACTAAGGCTATTGAAAAATATCTTGGTTCTGATTATAAAGTAGTATCAAGTAAAGGACATATAAGAGATTTAGCAACAAAAGGAAAATATGGGTTTGGAGTAGATTTAGATAATAATTTTGAACCTACATATGTTGCTATAAAAGGAAAGAAAAAAGATATTAACTCATTAAAAAAAGATGCAAAAGTTGCTAAAAAAGTATATTTAGCAACTGACCCTGATAGAGAAGGAGAAGCTATATCTTGGCATTTAAAAGATGAACTAAATCTTAATGATGATGAGTATGATAGAGTAGTATTTAATGAAATTACAAAAGATGTAGTAAAAAATGCTTTCAATCATCCTAGAAAAATAGATTATGATTTGGTACATAGTCAGGAAACAAGAAGAATATTAGATAGGATTATAGGATTTAGATTAAGTAAATTAATGCAATCTAAAACAGGTGGGAAATCAGCTGGTAGAGTTCAGTCTGTAGCTCTTAAATTAATAGTTGATAAAGAACGTGAAATACAAGATTTTAACGAAGAAGAATATTGGACTATTACTGCAAAATTTGATGATATGCAAGCTACTTTAGATACTGTATCTGGTGTTAAAGCAGACTTAAAAACAGAAATTGATGCTGATAATATAATAAATAATTTAAATAAAGAATTCACTATATCAAGTTATGATACTAAACCTAAAAAGAAAGCATCAAAATATCCATTTATAACATCAACTATGCAGCAAGAAGCTATATCAAAACTTGGATTTTCATCTAAAAAAACTATGCAAGTTGCACAAAAATTATATGAAGGTATTGATATAGGGACAGATACAATTGGTTTAATTACTTATATGAGAACTGACTCTATTAGATTATCTGATGAATTTATAAAAGCTGGATATTCATTTATAGAGGAAAATTTTGGAAAAGAGTATATTGGACATGTAAAAAAATCTAAAAAAAGTGAAAATGTACAAGATGCACATGAAGCAATTCGTCCATCAAGTATTAATAGAACACCTGAAAGTATTAAAAATTATTTATCTAAAGATGAATATAAATTATATGAAATGATATATGTAAGAGCACTTGCTTCATTAATGAAAGAAGCTAAAGTAGAGGCTACAACAATTACATTAGAAAATAAAAATACTATATTTAAAGCAACAGGACAAGTACTTGTTTTTGATGGTTACTTAAAAGTATATAGTAAATTTGAATCATCAGAAGATAAAATACTTCCAAAATATAAAGTAAATGATATATTAGTTTCTAATGAAATATTAAAAGAACAACATTTTACTAAACCACCAGCTAGATATACAGAAGCTAAATTAATTAAAGCTATGGAAGAATTAGGTATTGGAAGACCATCAACTTATTCATCTACTATTTCTACTTTGATGCAAAGAAACTACATAAAAATAGAAGACAAAAAACTTAATCCAACAGATATTGGAATAGTTACAAATGATAAATTACAAGAGTTCTTTAGTAATTTAATAAATGTTAAATACACAGCTAAAATGGAAGAAGACTTAGATAAAATTGCTGAAGGAAAAAAAGTTTGGTATAAAATACTTGATTCATTTTATAAGGATTTTGAGCCTGAAGTTGAAAATGCATTTGATAAAATGGAAAAAAAGGAAGATGAAAAAACAGGTGAAGTATGTCCAAATTGTGGTAAAGAAATGATTGTTAAATTAGGAAGATTTGGAAAATTTGAAGCATGCTCTGGATATCCTGAATGTAAATATATTAAACCAAAAGAAAAAGCACCAGTTGTTGAAGTATGCACTTGTCCAAAATGTGGTGGCAAAATAGTTGAAAGAAAAACAAAAAAAGGAAAAGTATTTTATGGATGTGGTAATTTTCCTAAGTGCAAGGTTGCAGTGTGGGATAAGCCTACTGGTAATTTATGTCCAGAGTGTCATAGTTTACTTGTGACAGATAAAAATAATAATATAAAATGTAGTAGTTGTGATTATAAAGAATAATATTAAAAAAAAGGAAAGGTAAATTTTACTTTTCCATTTTTATATATCTAATATTTCTAAACCTTGATTACTATAATTATTTGAATTATTAATATTATTTATATTAGGATTTTGATTTCCGTTATTATTTAAATTTTGATTAATCATTTCTACATTATTATTAACAATACCATTTTTATTTTCAATAATTTTTGTACTTTCATCATCTAATTCAACAATTCTTAATATTTCTTCAATTGTTGTTATACCTTGAAGTACTTTTTCTAGTCCATCTTGAAGTAGTGTAGTTGTACCACCTTTATTATAAACCAATTTACGCAATTCTTCTTTTGGAATACCATTAGAAATTGCATCTCTAATTTCTTGTGATATAACTAATACTTCATGAACTGCAATTCTACCTTTATATCCGCTAACACAATTAGTGCATCCTTCAGCATAGTATAATTCATTTATATCAATTCCTAAATTTAATTTAAATAATTTTTTTTCATATTCAATAGCAGGTCTTGTTTTTTTACAATGAGGACATATTCTTCTAGCTAATTTTTGAGATACAATACCATTTAAAGAACTAGCTAGTAAATATCTTTCAACATCCATATCAGTCAAACGCTCTATAGTATTAAGTGCATTATTTGTGTGTATTGTAGATAATACTAAGTGACCTGTAATTGATGCCCTAACAGCTATTTTAGCAGTTTCATCATCACGAATCTCACCAATCATTATAACATCAGGGTCTTGACGAAGAATAGATCTTAAAACACTTGCAAATGTTAATCCAACCTCACTATTAACTTGTATTTGATTTATTCCATTAATATTCATTTCAACTGGATCTTCAACTGTAACTAAATTAACTTCTGAAGTATTTAATATTTGCAAAAGGGAATAAACTGTTGTAGATTTACCTGATCCGGTTGCTCCAGTAACTAAAATTATACCATTAGGTTCTTTTATCAATTCTTTTATCTTCTTTAAATTATTAGGGGCAAAGCCAAGACTTTCAAGGCCTTGAAGAGATGCAGAGTAATCAAGAATACGAATAACTATTTTTTCACCTTCATTAGTAGGAAGCGAAGAAACACGCATATCTAAATTCAAATCTTTTATTGTTGTTTTAATAGCACCATCTTGCGGAAGCCTTGACTCAGTAATATCCATACCAGAAATTATTTTAAGTCTTGCTGTTAAATTTTTTCTTATATTATCTGGTATTATTGTATAATCAATTAAAACGCCATCAATTCTAAAGCGAACTCTAATAGTTGTTTCAGTAGGATCAAAATGAATATCACTTGCTCCTGCTTCAGCTGCAGTATATATAATTTCATTTACTATTTCAGTAATTGGCAGTTTAGTAAAATCTATCTGCTTTAGCATAATATCGCTCCCTTTATATTCTTCTTATTCTTTTATTTTTTATACTAGATTTTATTATAAATATATTATATAATAATATTTAGAAGATAGCAAGTAAAGAAAAGGTGATTTATTTGAAAAAAAATAGTAAAGGATTTTTCCTAGCAGAAACAATAGTTATGGTTGCATTAGTTACTACTGTAATAGCTTTTGTATATCCTAACGTATCAAAAATATATAGTAATTATAAAAATCAAGCTTTATATTATGATCAAACAGAAGATTTATTTTTCTTAAAGGCTATATATGACGCTAATAAGAAAAATATAGATAAAAATTGGGTATCTAAAAATAGTATTGAAAAAGGTAATACAAGTGATGATATTTTTAAAAGCGACAGAATAAAACATGCAGCTTTAGAAAAATATGGATTTAATCATATTTACATTTATTTATGTGATTATATAGATACATATTCATCAGATGATTATAATTTTAACAGATATTTAAAAAGAGTTAAAAAAACTACATATGATAATAAAGCATACAGATTAGTTGGAGTATTTGAACTTAAAGATGGTACAACTAGGTATGCTTCCATAAAAATAAAACTAGATTAAGAAAATGGAGGTTAATATGAAACTTAATAGTAAAGGAATTACATTAGTTGAATTAATAGTTAGTTTTGCAATAGTAAGTGTTGCAATTATTTACTTTTTTCAAACTTTAACTACAGTAAATAAACTATATAAAACAGCAAGAGAAGAAACAAATGAATATGTAAAAAAAACTTATGCATTAAAAATAGTTGATGCTAGATTAAATAAAATAGATCAAACAATTAAAAATTGTATAAATATTAATTGTAGTATACCTCGTGGGGGATTTATTTTTAACATTTCTTTGGAAAATGTAGATAATAATATATACAAAATATACATTAAAGACTCAAGAAATGGTCCAGCATATGCAACACTATATAAATATATCCCTCAAAATATTTCTACAGAATCCTAAAAATAAGGTATTTTAAATATCTTATTTTTTTATTTTCTAACATTGATATAGCTTGCAATTGTATACATAAACCACCAAAATTTAGAAAATAGTATGCTAAAAATATTTTTAAATAAATATTAAAATTTAAAGTAGATAACTTAATTATTCCTCCAGTCATTTCAAGTAGACCATTTAATATAGCATTAACTATATATGACATATTAAATATATTTACTAATAAAGAAACTAATATATTAAAAGTTATAACAATACCTAATATCATTAATAAAGATGATATAGATTCTTTAATAGAAGAAATTAGTGCATTTATAATATTATATTCTTTTGTATTATTTAAATTTTTATCTTTAAAATTAAAATTTTTTCTATTTAAAAAAGCCTTTATAAAATTATTTATATATAACATTATAAGAAGTAAAAAACCTATTTTTGCATTATTAAATACGCCAAGACCAACTCCTGCTACGACAAATAAAGGATTAATAAAATGAGTTATAGAAAGTAAATTTGTTGCATCTTTTTCTTGTATTAAACCATCTTCAATATATTTATTTATGTAAACTGCGTTACTTGGTGTACCTGTTAACATTGATATAATATATAAATTTGTTATAGAATCATTAAAATTAAATAACTTATTAAATAATTTATATACAAATTTTGGTATTATATATTTTACATCTAATTTAATTAAACATACTCCAATTACCATAGTTGGAAATAAGCTTGGAAATATTTTTGTTATAAATAATTTACTTGATGCTATAACACTTGTAACTATTAATTTAGAATTAAAAAGAATTAATATTTCAATTAAAATTAAGAAATATAAAAGCAAAATATTATTTTTTTTTATCATAATATAATTTATTAAATATATTATGAAATTATGTTTACTTGTAAATAGTTTTCTTTATTTTTAAACTTAAATGTTATATAATATTTAAGGTGATTTAAGTGTTAAGAAGTGAAGTTGATAAAAATAAAGTATCTCCTATGATGAAGCAATATTTAGAAACTAAAGAAAAATATTTAGATGTTATTTTATTTTATAGAATAGGGGACTTTTATGAAATGTTTTTTGAAGATGCTATTAATGTATCTCGAGATTTAGAGCTTACCTTAACTGGTAAAAATGCAGGTTTAGAAGAAAGAATACCTATGTGTGGTGTTCCTTATCATGCTGCAAATATTTATATAGATAAATTAATAGATAAAGGTTATAAAGTTGCAATATGTGAGCAAATAGAAGATCCTAAAAATACAAAGACAGTAGTAAAAAGAGAGGTAACTAGAATTGTATCTAAAGGAACAGTAATGAATGATTCTATGCTTGATTCTAAAAGCAATAATTTTATAGGTTCCTTAAAAGATTTAGGGCACTGCTTTTCTCTTTGTTATGCTGATTTATCAACTGGTGAGATAAATGTAATTTTAATTGAATATGAGCTCGAAAAAATAATAACTGAAATTGTAAATGATAGTATAAAAGAACTTGTAATAAATACCAATATAGATTCAAGAATAGTAGATACTTTAAAAAATAAATATAATGTAACTATATCTTATTGTAATAATGATAAAGAAATAAAAGAATATAAACATCTTTATGAAGATATAAGTGATGTAAGGTTAATATCTTCTATAGTTATATTACTTAATTATTTAAATGAAAGTCAAAAAAGAAGTTTAGAGCATCTTCAAAAAGTTAATAAAAAAGATTATAAGATATTTTTAAAAATGGATATTCATACTAAAAGAAATTTAGAATTAACAGAAAGTTTAAGATTAAAAGAAAGAACGTATTCTCTATTATGGCTTTTAGATAAAACAAAAACTGCTATGGGATCTAGACTTCTTAAAAATATGATTGAAAATCCATTAACTAAAAAAGAGGAAATTATAGATAGACATGATATGGTATCTAAGTTATTAGAAGAATTCTTATATAAAGATGAAATAAAAGATTTATTAAATAAAGTATATGATCTAGAAAGATTATGTGGTAAAATTTCTTTTGGAAGTGCTAATGCAAGAGATTTATTGCAGTTAAAAAGTTCTTTAAGTGTATTACCTAGATTAAAACAAATAGTTAATATTTTAAATTTTAATTTATTTATTGATGATTTAAGTGATATATATAATTTAATTGATAATAGTATTTATGAAAATCCTCCTTTAGGTATTAAAGAAGGTTATTTAATTAAAGATGGATATAATAAAGAATTAGATGAGTTAAAAGAAGCGAGACGTGGTGGTAAAGATTTTATATCTTCACTAGAAGAAAAAGAAAGAAAGAAAACTGGTATTAAAAATCTTAAGGTAGGATATAATAGAATCTTTGGTTATTATATAGAAGTATCTAAGGGTAATAGTAAGCAAGTTAAAGAAGAATTTGGCTGGGAAAGAAAACAAACACTTGCTAATAATGAAAGATTTGTTACTCCAGAATTAAAGGAAAAAGAGAAATTAATACTTGGTGCTGAAGAAAAAATAGTTAATTTAGAGTATGAATTATTTATCCATATAAGAAATAAAATAAAGGATGTAATACCTTCTATACAGCTTACAGCTAAAATGATAGCTAAATTAGATGTTATGCAATCTTTTTCTTGTGTTTCTGAAGAAAATAATTATGTAAGACCTACTTTTAATGATAATAAAGAAGTTAAAATTATTAATGCTAGACATCCTGTTGTTGAAAAGGTTATTAGGGGTGAGTTTGTATCTAATGATATTATATTTAATAATGATAAGTATTTAATGCTTATTACGGGTCCTAATATGGCAGGTAAGTCTACATTTATGAGACAATTAGCATGTATTGTTATAATGGCTCAAATAGGATGTTTTGTACCTGCTAAAGAGGCTAATTTACCTATATTTGATAGAATATTTACTCGTATTGGAGCTAGTGATGATTTAGTATCTGGTGAATCTACATTTATGGTTGAGATGATGGAAGCAAATCATGCAATTAAAGAAGCTACAGAAAATAGTTTAATATTATTCGATGAGTTAGGACGTGGTACTGCAACTTATGATGGTATGAGTCTTGCTCAAGCTATAATTGAATATATACATGATAATATTAAAGCAATTACTTTATTTTCAACTCATTATCATGAATTAACATCATTATGTGAACATAAAAACCATATAAAAAATGTTCATGCATCAGCTTACGAAGAAAATGGTAATATAACATTTCTTCATAAAATAGAAGATGGAAGTATTGATAAAAGTTATGGTATACACGTAGCTAAATTAGCAAATTTACCTGATAGTTTAATTAAAAGAGCAACAGAAATACTAAATAGTTATGAAAATAATAAAAATAATCATAGAGTAATTAATCAAATTTCTTTGGATTTTGAAGAAAATAGTAAAAATGATAATAAATATGATATAATAAAAAATATTATTAAGGATGTAAATCCACTTGAAGTATCTCCTATGGAAGCTTTAAATATTTTATATAATATTAAAACTGAATTTGAAAAAATAGAAAGGGATTAAATATGAATGAAGATGTAAGGGATGTTAAAATACCAATTAAAGCTATAGTTGAAGAGGCAATGATTTTAAATGGTGCAAAATATAATGAAGATGAATTTAACTTACTTAGAAAGTATTTTATAGCTTGTTTAAATTTAGGATATATGATGCCTAAAGATTTAAAAGAAATGGTAGGTAAGTTTGCATCAAAAATAAAATTAATAGTATTAAATTATAATAATGTAAATAAAATGGATCATTATATGATTTCTAATGGAGTTTTATATATTAGTGGAATTTTAAAAGATAATAATTTTGATTTTTATCAAATAAATTTTTATAAAGCTGTAACTGAGATTGTATTTAATAGCAATGATAATCATATAGGAATTTCTAATGCTATTTGTAATATGGTAGCTGAAAAAATATATAATATGGATGTTAATCAAGTAAGAATTGTTATGCCAAAAACTAGTTATGAAATAATTGGGGATAAAAAAATAGAAATAAGAGCTGGTTATTCAAATTATAATTTAATAATTTCTTTATTAAAGCAGTTATTTATCGTTAAGAATATTAACGAAAATAAGATAATTCATGATATGTATTTTGATGGGTATGAAAATGTATTAAATAATATATTAAAGGATAATTCTATTAGTTTATTACTTGATGTTTTAGATAAGTTATGTATATTATATATAAAAAGAATTGTATTAAAAGAAGTTAATCAAAATGAGTTAGTATTGCTTGAGAAATATCAGATAATATTAAATGATATGTTTACTTTAGTAGATCAAAATTATTTTGCTTTTTGTGCTTTAATAACAACAGATGAATTAAGGCAAAAATGTATGAAGAAATTTGAAAATAATATTTAAGGAGATTAGTTTATGAATAGAAATGAATCAAGAGTAGTTATAATGACTATTTTATATCAAGTTTTTATGTATCAAAAGGATAATATTAGTTATAGTTTAGATGAGGTATTTAAAGATAATTTAAAAATAGATAATTTATTTGTAAAAGATATGGTTAATGGCGTTTTAGATAAAAAAGATGAATTATATAATATTGCTAATGAAAAGTTAAATAACTGGAATATTAATAGATTAGCACTAACTGATCAAGCAATTTTATGTTTAGGTTTATATGAGCTTTTATATACTAATACTCCAGATATTGTTGCAATAAATGAATCTATAGAACTTGCTAAAAAGTATTCTGACGATAAAGTTAAAAATATGATAAATGGCGTTTTAGATAAAGTTTACAAAGAAAAAATAGACTAAGGTCTATTTTTTTAATATATCAAGTACATGGCTTGATGCACCAATAAGTTCACTTCTTTCACATATAGATAGTATATATTTTATATATTCATCAAATGTCTTATCATCCATTTTATTAATTACTTGTCTAATATAATCTGTTGGTCCATCTTGAGATATTATTTTAATTCTTTTTAAATTCGATAAATCTTTTAATTCATTTATATCTTCTAATCTAGCATATGAATATAAATCAGTTTTTTTAGGTGTTATATGATAATTATTATCTATATCATTATTATTTTTAGATTCAAATATATGATTTTGTTTAAAACCATAAGTTAAGATAGCATAATCATTCATATAATAACTAATCATTATAATACCACCATCTTTAACAACTCTTTTAGCTTCCATAATAGCTTTTAATTTTTCTTCTTTAGTTATTAAATGATATAATGGTCCAAATAATAAAACCATATCATATGAATTATCTTTAAATCTTTCTAAATTAATTGCATTAGCTTGGTATGCCTTAATAAAAGGATATTTCTTTTTTAAAGTCATTAAATTATGTTTTACAAGTTCAACTGCAGTAACATCATATCCTAATTCATTAAGTTTTATTGCATATTTACCAGTACCTGACCCAACATCTAATATTTTAACATTATTTTTATTTTCTAAATACTTTAATATATATTTCAATGTAACAGTAAATTCAACAATTCCATGTCTTCTTAAAAGTCTTTTATCTTCATTAAATTTATTATAATATTTTATTAAATTTTCTTCATTCATA
>CAYOAY010000017.1:0-19346 GCA_964402155.1 uncultured Muribaculaceae bacterium
AGTATTTACCTAGATTTATTCAATTAATTAAAATTTTTCATGTCTTTATCCTGCTTTTTAAGGGGAAAAAGAGGTACTTCTATGATTAAAAGCACATATAACATGTATAAAATTTATACTTTATTTTAAAGGGAGTCAAAGGTATTAGTATTATCTAATATTTTTGACTTCTTTTTTTAAAATTAGACTATACTTTTTTCTTTATCAGTGCCAAACATATGAAAGAATTAAAGGTTAATTTGGTAATATATTAAAAAGTAAATATAAAGATGTTGTAGATAATAAAATAGGAATAATGAGAATTGGAAATGTAGATTATATATCACTTACTGATTTAGCGAGATATGCCGATTTGGAAGAACCAAGACTTCCAATTAGAGATTGGATGAGAAATAAAGAAGTTATTTCTTATTTAGGGTTATGGGAAAGTATGAATAACAAAAATTTTAAAGGGGGGTAAATTTGCTACCTTTAAAAATGAAGCGGGCAGTAATAAATTTAAAATGTCCCCACAAAAATGGATTAAGGAAACTAATGCAATTGGAATTGTTTCAAAATCTGGAAGATATGATGATGTAACATTTGCTCATCCTGATATTGCATTTGAATTTGCTAGTTGGTTAAGTCCTGAATTTAAACTTTATTTAATAAAAGAATTTGAAAGATTAAAAAGTAATGAAATGTATCAACAAAAAATTGAATGGCATGCTAATAGATTATTATCTAAATTAAATTATGTGGTTCATACAGATGCAGTTAAAAATTATATAGTTCCTACATTAACAGAAGAACAAAAAATTTTGTATATGTAGAAGAAGCAGATGTATTAAATGTAGCGTTATTTGAAATGACTGCTAAAGAATGGAGAAAAGAAAATCCAAAACTTGCAGAAAAAGGAAATATAAGAGATTATACAGATTTACTTCATTTAGTAATATTAGATAATTTAGAAAATACAAATGCAGAGTTTATAAAACTAGGTATGCCACAGAGTGAAAGATTGATTAATTTAAATAATTCTGCTAGAAATCAAATGGAAATATTAAAAAATAATAATGGTATTAAAGAATTAGAATTATTACAAGAAAGAATAAATGAAAACAATAAAGTTTTGATTGATTATAAATAATAAAAAAAGCCTATTATTACTTTCAATCTCAAGAGATCAAAACGTATCTTAGCTTTTTATTTTTTTGTAAGAGATAATCTTTTATTATTTTTTTTGTCAACATTATAAAATTTTCCGTCTTTAAAATAACAATCATAATCAATTTCAAACATATCATAACAAAATTGCTGGACTATTTTGTCATTATTAGAAATTAAAATTTCATCAGTAATTTTTGC
This sequence comes from uncultured Muribaculaceae bacterium, assembly GCA_964402155.1. Classification (GTDB taxonomy): domain Bacteria; phylum Bacillota_I; class Bacilli_A; order RF39; family UBA660; genus Aphodocola. The sequence continues at coordinate 1,348 of CAYOAY010000017.1, forward strand.
ATGACCAAAATATAAATTTGATGCATTACCAATTTTTAATGCAGATAAAGTATTTGATTTTGTATCATAAAATACATAGGTTACATTTAAGTTTAAATTTTGGAGGTACCCAAACCAATTATTTTTATATTTTTTCATAATTTGTGGAACAAAATCATGAAATGAAGCATTATTTGCTAAATAAGGTGAATAGTAAGTTTCTTTTACATCTCCTGTTTCAAAATCTTTTGAGTTTATAAAAGCATTTCTTAATTCCTCATAATCATAGTCTGCAACATAAACAATTGAATTTCTATTATCTTTAGAACTATCATCTATGATAGTCATTATTGAAACCATTGAATGTTGATTGTTTAAAGAAATACTATCGTCTAAATAGATATGAGGTAAATTATCTGATTCAAATTCAGTATTTATTAATTGTCCTAAAATAACATTTTCTCTTAAATGTAAGCAATTTGGGAAAAATTTTCTTCCAAATAATTTTTCATTTTGTTTTGATAGTTCATATTGTAATTCTGAATAATGAATACCGTAACCAACAAATGCTACAAATATATTTTTGTTTTTAATATTATCTTGCATAAAACCCTCCTTTGTGTTAAATATTATATCATAAATCCAAAGAATATTAATTTTTTAACACACCTTATCAAAAATATAGTATAATTTTCTGCCTTGCAATTGTTACTACCCATAAATTTATTCCTAGTAGTTGTTATATTTGCGTCAAAAACGCATCATTTATGTTATTAAAACTCACACTTTATTAGTATTTATATAAAACCTTTAGGGTTTTATTTTTTTGAATATTGTGCTATTATTTTTATGTAATATAGAAAGGAAGTTTAAGATGTATTTAGATTTAGTTGTATTAGTTGTACTTTTAGTATTTGTAATTATATATTCAAAGAGATTTCAAACATATATATTTGGTTTTGGAATGATAGATATATTATTTAGAATACTAAATATTATAAATGGATTTATACCAGCTAAAGAAGTTAGAAAATTTATCAATATTTATGTTCCTGAATCAGTTCCAAGCGTTATTAATAAATATACATCAGGTATATTTAACACAGTACTTATTTTTGTATATGTAATTATTATGGCAATATTTTTATTTTACATAGTAAAAATATTTATAAAGAGGAAAAAGTTTTAATCATTAGCCTATTAGCTAGTGATTTTTTAAATCTATTCATGTTATAATAAGTAAGCATATTAGGAGGTTTAAAAATGAATGATAATATTATTAATAATTTAAGTATAAAGTTAAATATAAGTTTAAATAGTATAGAAAATACTTTACAAATGTTAAAAGATGGTAATACAATTCCTTTTATAGCAAGATATAGAAAAGATAAAACTGGTAATTTAACTGAAGAACAAATTAAAACTATAGGTGAAGTATATGAATACCAAGTTAATTTACTTAAAAGAAAAGAAGATGTTATAAGATTAATAGATGAAAAAGGATTACTTACTAATGAATTAAAATTACAAATAGAAAATTGTAGTAAATTAGTTGAAGTAGAAGATTTATATAGACCATATAAAGAAAAGAAAAAAACAAAGGCAACAGAAGCTATAAAAAATGGTTTAGAGCCATTTGCTAAAATAATTATGTCTTGTCCTTTAAGTGGGGATATTAAAACTATAGCTTCTAAATTTTTAAATGATAATGTAAAAGATATAAATGATGCTATAAATGGAGCTAAATATATTATTGCAGAATGGATCTCTGATAATGCATATTATAGAAAATATATTAGAAATAATATGTATAATTATGGTATTATAGAAACTAAATTAAAAAAGAATGCTAAAGATGAAGCTAAATTATATGAAATGTATTATAACTATAGTGAAGAAGTTAATAAAATAAAACCTCATAGAGTTTTAGCTATTAATAGGGCAGAAAAAGAAGATGTTATATCAGTTAAAATAAATATTAATGAAGAAAAGATAATTCAGTTTTTACAAGATAAAAGTATAAAAAATAAAGATAGTTTTTGCTCTAGTTATATAAAAGAAGCAATAGAAGATAGTTATAAAAGACTTATATATTTATCGACAGAAAGACAAATAAGAAGTGATTTAACGCAAAAAGCTCATGAAGTTGCAATTGATAATTTTTCTAAAAACGTAGAAGCTCTTTTACTTACTGCTCCTATAAAAGAAAAGGTTGTTTTAGCATTTGATCCAGGGTATGTTAATGGATGTAAATTAGCTGTTGTAGATAAAACTGGTAAGTATTTAGATTCATGTGTTATAAAGCCATTTTTAAATAATATTAGTGATGATAAAGTTTTAATATGTAAGCAAAAAGTAGTAAGTTTAATAAAAAAATATAATGTTGATATTATTGCAATCGGTAATGGTACTGCATCTAGAGAATCAGAAAAGTTTTGTGCAGATATGATTAAAGAATATAATTTATCTTGTAAGTATGTAATTGTATCTGAAGCTGGTGCATCAGTTTATAGTGCATCAAAATTAGCTATTGAAGAGTTTGGCAATTTAGAAGTTGAAAAAAGAAGTGCAATTTCAATAGCAAGAAGATTACAAGATCCTCTATCAGAACTTGTTAAAGTACCACCTGAAGCTATTGGCGTTGGATTATATCAGCATGATATTCAAGGAAAAAGATTATCTGAGAGTTTGGATTTTGTTGTATCTAAAGCAGTTAATAGTGTAGGTGTAAATGTAAATACTGCATCAGCTTCACTTTTAAAATATGTTTCAGGACTTAAGAAAAATAATATTGAAAAGATAATAGATTATAGACAATCTCATGGTAAAATTTTGACTAGAGAAGAAATAAAAAAGAAAAAAATACTTAGTGATAAAGTATATGAACAAGCTATTGGTTTTTTAAGGATAACTGAAGGTGATAACATATTAGATGAAACATCTATTCATCCAGAAAGTTATGATATTGCTTTAAAGTTACTTAGTAAGTTAGGATTTAAATTAGAAGATATTGGAAATGAAAAATTAATAAGTTATTTAAATGATATTGATATTAATTCTTATTTAGATATATTAAATACTGATATATATACTCTTAAAGATGTTATTGATTCTTTAAAAAAACCAAATAGAGATCCTAGAGATGAAATGATTAAACCAATACTTAAAAGTGATGTTTTAACGGTTAATGATTTAAAGGTAGGTATGAAACTTGAAGGTACTGTTAGAAATGTAATAGATTTTGGTGCTTTTATTGATATTGGGCTTCATAATGATGGTCTTGTTCATATATCTAAGATTTCTAAGGATTATATAAAACATCCATCAGAGGTATTAAGTGTTGGTGATATAGTTAGTTGTTATGTAATTGATATAAATAAAGATAAAGAAAAAGTATCATTAAGTTTAATAGAATCATAAATAATTAATATAATATAAAAGTAGGTGATATAAATGAATGTTACAATATTAGGTGCAGGTGCTTATGCTCTTAGTCTCGCAATAAAATTTAATAAGAATACTAAAAATATAGTAGTTTGGTCAGCTTTAGAAAGTGAAATAGATGAATTAAGTAAAACTAAAATGAATAAGAAGGCTTTAGGTAATATAATAATGCCTAGTAATATAGTTTTTACTTCTGATATAAAAAAAGCTTTAGAAAATAGTAAGATAGTTGTTATAGCAGTTTCAACTAAGTTTGTATCTAGTGTATGTGATACTATAAAGCCATATATTAAAGATAAGCATATAATAATAGCATCTAAAGGTATTGAGCAAAATACATGCAGTTTTGCAAGTGATATTGTAAAAACTAAGTTAAAAACTAATAAATTATGTACTATATCTGGACCTTCTTTTGCTATAGATATGGCAAGTGATGAGTTAGTTGGTTTATCACTTGCTACAAAAAATAGAAAAACTAAAGAATTAGTTATAAAAGCATTATCAAGTAATACTTTAAAACTTAGAGTAACTAATGATTTTATAGGGGTAGAATTATGTGGTACTTTAAAAAATATAATAGCAGTTACATCTGGTATTTTAGATGGAATGAATGTATCAGAATCTACTAAAGCTATGTTTTTAACTGAAAGTATAAATGATACAAGAAAACTTATTAAGAAGTTTGGTGGTAATGAAAAGACTATTATGTCTTTTGCGGGATTTGGAGATATTTTTTTAACTTCTACATCAGAAACATCTAGAAATTATTCATATGGTAAATTAATTGGCTTAAAAGAAAGTAATGATAAAAAAGATAATTATTTAAAATCAAATACGGTAGAAGGTGTATATACTTTAAAGTCTATATATGAGTTAATAAAGAAAAAGAAGTTAGATATGCCATTTATTGATTTTATATATAAAGTTGTATTTGAAAATAAAAGTATAGATGATATATTACCATTTTTAAAAAATAAAGATTAAAGAAAAGGTTATAAAATACCTTTTCTTTTCTTAATATGTAATGTATTGTCGAATCTCTTTTATTTATTTTCTAATAGTGATTAAATTAAATTACTAGGAGGAATTAAGTTGTTAAATGTACTTATGGAATTTAGAAAAGGTATATTATTTGTTAGATTATATGGTTCTTTAAATAGTAATACTATAGAAAAATTTAAAATTGATGTAAAGGAGGTGGTTTTAAAGGCGGGGATAAAGTGTGTTGTTTTGAATATAGAAAATTTAAATGATATAAGTTATGATGGAATTAAAGAAATAAAATTACTTAGAAAGGTTTTAAAGAAAACAGATGGTCAATTCTTTTTATTTGGCGGAGAAATAAAAGAATTGAAAAAGTTGGTTAATTTGGAAAATGAATTGAAAGTTTTTGAAAAGGTTGTGATATAGTTTAATGACTAGTACTTATGAACTTGATAAAATAATTAGTGAAAATAGTAATTTAGTACGTAGTATATGTTCTAAATATAGTGGTTATTTTGATAAAGAGGATTTATATCAAGAAGGTGTAATAGGACTTATTAGGGCTTATGATAATTTTGATCCGTCTTTTAATGTTAAGTTTTCTACTTATGCTTATACTTTTATATTAGGGCAGATAAATAAGTTTATAAGAGAAAATAAAGCTTTAAAAATAAATAGTGATTTAATTAGATTAGGAAAAAAGATTAATGAGTATATAAATAAACATATAACTGTAAGGGGTTATGCTCCATCAACTAAAGATATAGCTAATATGCTAGAAATAAAAGAATCTAAAGTAATTACTGCATTAGAATCTTTACAATCTGTTAAGAGTTTAGATAAAGAAATAAATGAAGATGGAAAAAAAATAACCTTGTTAGATATTACAGCAAAAAAAGAAAATATAGAAAAAGAACAATTGCTTGATTTAAAAGAGGCCTTTAAATATTTAAGTTATGATGAAAAAAAGTTACTTATTAAAAGATATTATAAAGATTTCACACAAAGTGAAGTAGCTAATGAATTAGGTGTAAATCAAGTATATGTTTCAAGATTAGAAAAAAAAGCATTAAGTAAAATGAAAAGTCGTATGGTATCTTAATATAGATACCTTTTTATTTGCATTTATTATAAAAATATGTATAATAAAGTGCAAGTGGTGATATATATGGATTTAAGATTTTATATAGAAGAATTTATAAATGATAATTTAAGTGTGGAGCAAATAGTTAAAATAACTAATTTTAGCTTAACTGGTTTTATTAGAAATATTAAAAGATATTATAAAATGAAAAATGAAGACATACCAAAACATATTAAAGATAAAATTAATAATATATATTTAGATATGTATGAAAAAAGAAAAGAAGGAATTTCTTATGAAAGAATAGGTAGTAAATATAATATAGATGGTATATCAGTTAAAAGATACATAATAGATTATTGTATAAATAATAATATTTCATTTTTAGATGGTATGAGTATTAAAAAACAAAACTATGAAAATACTGAAGAAAAATATTTAGAAGAATTATATAATTATAAATTATCTGGATTATCTTATGAAAAAATTGCTCAAATGTATAACTGTAGTATAACTAAAATAAGAATGATGATAATTAATTATTGCAAGAATAATAATTTAGATATTCCTTATGCTGAAAAATATAAACCTGAAATAAAGGAAATTAGTTTAACAGCAAAAGATATATATGATTTAAGATTAAAAAAAGTATCTTATTATAGTATTGCAATAAGATGTAATTGTAGTACTAATAAGATAAAAGAGATGTTGATATCTTATTGTAAAGAAAATGATTTAGATGTTCCATATTCGGATAATAATCATAAAAAAGTTATTCTTCCTATGGATGAAATATATTCTTTAAAAAATAAAGGTATGACTTATAAAGAACTAGGTTTAAAATATAATTGTAGTCAATATGCTATATCAAGTAAGTTTGATATATATTTAAAGGAAAGATTATTATTAGATTTATGTCTTATTAAAGAGGATAAATTATATAAAGATGATGAAGATTTTAAAAAAAGTTTAGTATAAATTACTAAACTTTTTTTAATACTAATACTGGTGATTATAATGGATAATGAAAAATATAGTAAATTAATAAAAGAAGTTATTCCAAAAGAGGATAGATTAAAAAATGGAATTATTGCCTTTTTAGTGGGTGGTTTTATTGGCTTTTTGGGTGAAGTAATAGTAAAATGCTTAGAAAATAATTTTAATATTGTAAATAAAGATGCAACATCTATTATGATTGTAATACTTATATTTATAGCATCACTTTTAACAGCTATTGGTGTATTTGATAATATAGTATCTATAGCTAAAGCAGGATTAATAGTTCCTATTACTGGGTTTGCTCATGCTATGACATCTAGTATGATTGATTATAAAAAAGAAGGATTAGTAACTGGAATAGGTATGAATGCTTTTAAATTAACAGGTAGTGTTATTTTATATGGAGTTGTATCTGCATATGTGTTTGGTATAGTAAGATATTTATTTTTTGGAGGGTAGATAAAAAATGACTATGAAATTTGATAATATATATTTAAAAGAGGTATCAACAGTTGCGGGATTAGATGAAAAAGAAGGTACGTTTGGTAAGGCATATGATATAACTTATGATGATTATTATATAAATCAAGATACTTTTGAGAAGGCTGAAATGAAAATGATAGATGATTCTATTAATAAAGTTTTAGAAAAAGCAAATATGAAGCTTGATGATATAGATGTTATTTTGGGATCTGATTTATTAAATCAAATAACTCCTCATTCATATTCATCTGTTAAAACAAATAAGCCTTTTATTGGTCTTTATAGTGCGTGTGCATCTTTATGTGAGGAGTTTATAGTAGCTTCTAGTCTTTTAAATTCAAAGGAAGTTAATAATGTATTAATAAATGTATCATCTCATAATATGACATCAGAAAGACAATTTAGAAATCCTGTTGAGTATGGGGCTCCAAAACCTAAAAGATCAACTTATACAACAACGGGATCGGCTAGTGCAATATTATCAAAAGATAAAAGTTTAATTAAAGTATCATCAGTTACTATAGGTAAAACAACTGATATGAATGTATGTGATGTATATGATATGGGAAGTGTTATGGCACCAAGTTGTGCTAGAAGTATTTATGATCATTTAACTAGTTTAAATGAAACTTTAGATGATTATGATTTAATATTAACTGGTGATTTAGGAGTATATGGAAAAGAAATATTAATTAGATATATGAAAGAAAGTTATAATATTAATTTAAAAGATAAATTAGAAGATTCTGCAAGTATTATATTTAATAGGGATAGTCAAAAAAAAGTTAATGCTGGAGGATCGGGACCAGCATGCATAGGTCTTGTTTGTTTTACTGATATAATAAGTAAAATGAAAATGGGTAAGTTAAATAAAGTTTTATTAGTTGCAACTGGAGCATTAATGAGTCCTACTATGAATAATCAAAAATTATCAATACCATCTATATCTCATGCTGTATGTTTGGAGGTTTTAAAATGACATATTTATATTCTTTTATGTTTTGTGGGTTTGTATGTTTAATAGGTCAAATTATTTTAGATAATACTAAGTTAACTCCTGGTCATGTTACTAGTTTATTTGTTGTAATAGGTGCTTTTTTAGATTCTTTTGGTCTTTATGATAAATTTATTAAGTGGTTTGGATCGGGTTGTTTAGTTCCAATAACTAGTTTTGGACATTCTTTAATACATGGTGCTTTAAAAGCATCAGAAGAAAGTGGTATTTTAGGATTATTAGCAGGTATGTTTAGCTTGACTTCGGTAGGTATTGTATCTGCTATAGTATTTGGATTTATTTTAACAATTATATTTAAAGCTAAAGATTAATTTCTAGTAGCTTTATTTTTTTTATTATGATATTATTTTATAGTAATAAAATAATAAGGGTTGTGATGTTGTGATAGCAGATTTTGATATAGATATATTAAAAAAAGATTTGCATAAGAATTTAATTTTAATAGAAAAACAAATAAGTAATTATTCAAATAAATTTAAAATAAGATTATCTAATTATTTAAAAGATAAAAATGAATTATCTTTTTTAAATAAAATAACTTATAAAATTCAAAATGATATTTCTGATAATTTATGTAATTTATTATTTTATATAGGACAAACGTTAGACAATAATAAAGAGGTATTAATAATTAATAATAAGATAATAAATTATGTAGATAAAAATAAATTTATTCTTAGCAAAGATACTATTGATAATATAGAAAATAATATAGTTTTAAACATTAATAAAGCAAATACTGATGAGAGTAATATTATAAAAAAAATATTTATATCATATAAGAAAAGTTTAAATTTTGCTATTAATAGTTTGAATAAAAAAGTATATGAACTTGTAAATAGTAAGTTAAATGATTTTAGTTTATTAAATACTTTGATGATTAAAGATGAAAATTTATTATTGACATTAAGTTATTTTAATATTTCATATGATAAAAGAAAAAATAATCTTTATATTAAAGATAGTGAAAAAATAATTAGTTTAATTAAAAATAGTAAAAATTCTTATAAAATTAATGATAAGATTAATTTATTAATAAAATATAATAAAGATAAATTTTACGTAGCTTTAGAGATTAATAAAAAAATAGTTAAGACAATAATTTTAGATACTAAAAATAGTGTTATTACTTTTTTATATAATAAAAAACATAACCATATGATAGGTTATGAATTTAATAGTGATAGATTATATATATCTAAAGATAATAATTTAAGAAGCATTAAGCTTGATAATTTAAGTTATGATATAAAAGAAGAAATAGAGAAAATAGATGAATCATTAATAACTTTTATAAAACTTTTTCCTAAATTATAATGTTAATCTTTTTTTATAGATGATCTAAATTCATTTTTTATATCATAATTAGTTATTAGTGAATATACTAAATTAGCTTTATAATCAGTTTTAAATAAATTATTATATTCTTTTTTATACTTAGTAATTATAGGAATATTTATATTATTTTTACATTCTTTAATTATTTTTTTACCATTATTACTTAATCCTAAAATTCTTAAGTATCTTAAGTCTTTATAATTTTCATCTTTTTTAAGTTTACATATTATATGAAGTAACATTCTAGATAATTTAGTATAAGAATATCTTTTTGATTTAATTTTTAATATTAATTCATTTAAATTATTACAATTAATTATTTCTTTTTTTAATTTATTTTCTATTCCTTCACTTACATCTATATATTGTGATAAGTTATTATTAGTTAATATTTCATATTTTAATAAATTAAAATATTTATCATGATCTATTTTAGTTATATATTTTAAAACATTATTAGGTATTACTTTTTTAATAGCATTAGTATCATTTATATTCTTTCTAATAGCAGTTGCACTAGCTATACTAGAATTTATTTTATTTTCATGATAAGAATTTGTTCTTTTAATACTAATTGGTATTATATTACTATTAATTTTCATTATTCTTTTTATATATTCAAATGCAAGTATATCATTAGGTTTATTTATTTCTTTACCAGTAATATCTTTTAAAGCTAAAAAACATGCAGTAGGATAATTAACACCTTTTTTTGAATATTTATTAATTAATTTATCATATAATTCATTATTATAGGTTAAAGATGCTAATTCTTTTAAAAGATTTATATTATTAGATTCACTACCAAATACTAAGTAATTACAATTAAGTAAGTTTAATATATCAATTGAACCTTTAGCGAAAACACGAGCAGATTCAGTTGCAAAACAAAAGGGAAGTTCAACTACTAAATCAAAACCATAATCAAGTGCAATTTTTGTTTTATCCCATTTATTAATTATTGATATTTCTCCTCTTTGAGTAAAATTACCTGTTAATATTAATATTAAATTACTATTTGGAAACATTTCTTTAACTTTATTTAAATGATATAAATGTCCATTATGAAAAGGATTATATTCTGCAATAACTCCAACATTTACCAAATAAATCACTTCTTTCTTAATTAGTATTTTAACATGTATTATAAAAAAATAATATTAAAATAATATATTGACACTTATTTTAATAATTTTTAATAAATATATTGAAATTAAAAATTATTATGGTATTATTGTTATAGAAGAAAATATTAAAGTAAAGGCGAATAATTATGAAAAGGGAAGAAAAAAATAAAACTGAAAAAATAAAACCAGTAAATATCAAAACCAAAAAAAAGGAATATTTTATATTAATTGGTGCTTTAATTTTATTAGTATTAGGCTTGTTTATTGGCTTTTATACTTTAACTAGTAGTATTAATTTAAGTAGTATTTCTGGAAGTTTAGGCGAATGTGTAAAGTATAGGTATGATCCTTCAAAATTAAAGTATAGGTGCAGTAATGGTACATTAGAAGGAGCTAAGTGTAAGATTGAAGATGAAGGTATTTTTAATTTAAGTTGTCCAAAGGGGTATGAAAAAGGAAATACAACGCAATGTCCTAATGGTATGGTAGGCAATAACTGTTATAAATGTAAAAAAACTATATATGAGGATGCAACAGCTTATGCTTGCGAGCAAGGTAAATTAGTAGATACTAGACGTGGTAAAAGTTGTCAAATATGTGATGAATATGAATATGAAAGTGCTAAAAGAACATCTACAACAAAGAAAACTGCAACGACAAAACAAAAGCAATTATCAATATCATGTTATATAAAGAAAGATGAAAAAAGAATAGATATAAAAGACGAAGGACAAGCATATGTAAATAAATATGTTTATTGTAAAACAAACCAAAAAGGTGTTAGTTGGAAAATAGATGGAGTAAAAGAAAGTGAAACTAAACTTTATGAACATTCAGTTAGATTTAAAATTAATAAAATTAAAAGTAGTGTAAAAATTACTGTTTCAAAAAATGGTTATAAGTCAAATCAAACAGCAATTAAAGTTGCAAATTACTGTGATGCAAAAATAACTTCTAGTAAGGATAACACAATAAAAGTTTCTACAAATTGTAATAATAGTTATTCCTTAAGTGAATTATATTTATATAGTGCTTCTAGTGGTTCAGGTGGGTCAAGTGATATTTTAAAAGGAATTAATGAATATAAAGATAGTTATGGTGAGAAAAAAACTGATTATGTTAATGTTACTAAAGGCAAATATAAAGTTAAACTTGTAATAAAAGATAAAAATGGTAAAACTAAAACTGTAAGTAAGACAGTATCTGTTAAAGGTAAATATTATACAAATACATTTAATTTAGCTAGCATTAGAAGATGCACAATATCAAATGAAAAAATAGAAAATGGTAAATATAGTTCAAATGTAAAATGTGGAAAAGATGCTAACCTTCTTAATGAAACAGCATTAGTTAATAAGACAACAAATAAAGAAGAAACGTTGTCTGGTGCATCTGGTTATGGAACTGAATATGCTTATTCTAAGAGTAAAATAAATAATTCAGATGAATATAGATTAAGAGTGTACTATACAGTAAGAAATAGTACTAAAGAGTATGGTATGGATAAGTATGTAGTAACAACAGAAAGAAATCTTAAAGTATACTGTCCAAGCGTAGTAAAAACCAAAGATAGATTTATATGTTATATAAAAAAAGCATTCGAAGGTGGTAATATCGAAATTACTAATTCTAATAATAAAAAGTTAAGCAGTAATAATAAAAAGACAATAAGGTTAAAATCTAGTAAAGAACAAGAATTAAAAGTAAAAGCAACATATAAAAAGCAAAATGTAAATAAAACAATAAAAGTGAAAAATGATACATCTAAGGAAAAAATTCAATTTGCCTGTAGTACAAGGGCAGTAAAAGCTAATAAAAAATTTTATTGTTCAAGTACAATAGAAGGTGTAAAAATAACAATATCTAATAGTTGCGATTTAAATAAAGGATATAATAAATCGTTTACAACATCATTTGACAAAAATAATTTTAAATATTTAAATTATTTTAGCTGTAGTAAAAAAGGAGAAGTTACAGTAACAGCAACAAAATCTGGATATGAGAAAAATACATATAAAATAACAGTAAAATAAGCTAGTTTAATAACTAGCTTATTTTATCTTTAAGTTCTGTGTATAATTTTATTATATTATTATAAGTATTTTGAGATATTTTTTCTTTTAATTTTAAAAATACTTTATTACTGTCTCCTTTATATATTTCTTTCCAATATTTCATTATAAAATCATAAATTATTTTATCTTCATTTTCTTTTAAAGGCATTTTGTTTTTATTTGCAAAATCATTTATATCTTTAAGAGATAACCTTTTTAAATATTCTTTTATAATAGTTTCATACATATATATCACTCCTAATTATTATATGTATAAAATAATTAAATAATAATAAAATATGATGTATCAAAAGAAAAAAAGTTTATTTAAGATGCAGTGTACATGGAATAGGAGTAAATAAGAAATTTTATTGTTCAAGTACAATTGATGGAGTAACAATTAAAATATCTGATAATTGTGGATTAAATGCCGGATATAGTAAAACGTTTACAACATCATTTACTAAAAAAAGTGTAAAGTATGCAAATTACTTTAGTTGCAGTAAAAAAGGTAAAGTTATAGTAACTGCAAGTAAAAAAGGATATCTTGATAATACATATGAAGTAATAATAAAATAAGCTAGATAACTAGCTTATTTTTTTGCATATAAATTATATTTTATTATCATATTAATAAAGGGTGATTTTCTTTGAAGAAATATAAGAGTCATGATAATATAATTAAAATGAGAATGCTTTTTATATCTATTTTTACATTTATAATATTTTTATTTATTATATTTAAAGTATCTTATTTACAAGTTTTTAATAATAAAGCATCTATTAAAAATTTGAATAATTTATCTACTAAAAAAGTATATGGTTTATCTATGCCAAGAGGAAGAATATATGATAGAAATTATAATGTAATAGTAGATAATATAGGTGTTAAAACTATAACTTATAAAAAAGAGGCTAATACTAGTTTAAATGATGAGATAGCGCTTGCATATCTTTTAGCAGAAAATTTAGAAGTTGATTATTCTTCTTTGACTGATAAAGAATTAAAGAATTTTTGGATTATTAATAATAAAAAAGATGCTGATAAAAAGATTACTAAAGAAGAAAAAGAAGCTTATCAAAAAAGAAAATTAAAATCTAGTGATATAGAAGAACTTAAGAGAAAAAGAATTACTAAAGAAGAGTTAGATAAGTATGATGATAGGGATAAAGAAGCTAGTTATATATATTATTTAATGAATAATGGTTATTCGTATGATGAAAAAGTAATTAAAGAAGAAGCTTTAGATAATGAATATTCTTATGTAATTGAAAATAAAAACTTATTAAAAGGAGTAAGTGTTACAACATCTTGGAAAAGATATTATCCATATGATAATACTTTAAGACAAATATTAGGAAGTGTATCAACTAGTAAGCAAGGTGTTCCAGAAAGTTTAAAAGCTAGTTATTTAAAAAAAGGATATTCGTTAAATGATAGAGTAGGCTTAAGTTATTTAGAGTTACAATATGAAGATGAATTATTTGGTAAAAAGGATATTTATGAAGTTAAAAATGGCGTTAAAACATTAGTTAAAGAAGGAAGTCGCGGGAATGATTTAGTTTTATCTATAGATATAAATTTACAAAAAGAGTTAGAAGCTATTATTGAAGAAGAATTAATTAAAGCTAAAAGTGAAGCTAATACTGAGTATTTTGATCATACATCTGTTATTATAACTGATCCTAAAACAGGAGAAGTATTAGCGATGGCATCAAAAAGAATTACAAACACGCTTGATGGATATAAAATAAGTGATTATACAACAAGTTTACTTACAGGAAGTGATACTCCGGGTTCTATAGTTAAGGGTGCATCTATGTTAACTGGATATGCTACTGGTAAATTAAATATAGGTGATGTTATATATGATAAATGTATTAAGTTTAAAAATACTCCTTTAAAGTGTTCTTGGAAATCATCTTTAGGTGCTTTAAATGATATTAAAGCTTTAGAACTATCTTCTAATTCTTATCAGTTTCAGGTAGCTTTAAAAATAGCTAATGTAAATTATTATTATAATATGCCAATTAAAATTGATTCAACGGCTCTTGATACTTATAAAAAAGTATTTAATGCACTTGGACTAGGTTCTAAATCAGGTATTGATTTACCTAATGAAACAGAAGGCTATAAAGGAAAAGAATCTAATGCAGGTTTACTTTTAAATTATGTAATAGGTCAGTATGATACATATTCAGTTTTACAGCTTTCTAGTTATATTAATACAATAATAAATGAGGGAGTTAGATTAAAGCTTAATTTAGTTAAAGAAATAAGAATAGCTACTAAAGATGATAGTTTAGGTGATATAAAAAGTAAATATGAACCTATTACTTTAAATAAAGTGGATATAGATAGTATATATTTTAAAAGAGTTAAAGAAGGTTTTAGAAGTGTTATGACAGGTTCTTTAGGAAGAGGTTATATGGGAAATAGTCCAACTCCTGCTGGAAAAACTGGCACATCGGAGACTTTTTATGATTCTAATTTAGATGGATTAGTAGATGAAGAAACTTATACTAAGTCATTTATAGGATATGCACCATTTGATGATCCTAAAATGAGTATTGTATCTATTTCACCTCATGTAAGTCATAAAAAGAAGAATTATTCATATACAAGTAACATAAATAAAAGAATTGTATCAAGAATTTGTAATAAATTCTTTGAAATTTATAAATAATTTGCTATAATACTAGTAGTTATCTTCGAAAAGGAGGGGAATTATATGGCAAAGAAAAATGAAAATAGAGCTAATGTTACATTAAAATGCCCAAAATGTGGTGAATTAAATTACAGAGTAGAAAAAAATAAGAAAAATGATCCAGAACGTATGGAAATAAATAAATTCTGCCCAAGATGTAGAACTCATACAGCTCATAAAGAAACAAAAAATTAATAAGATTATATCTTATTTTTTGATTTTATAGAAGGGAGTTTAGTTTGATGATTAATGTTAATGATATTAAAAATGGTATGACTGTTGAAGATGAAGGAAACATTTATCAAGTTTTAGATTTTTCTCATGTTAAACCAGGTAAGGGCGCTGCTTTTGTTAAAATGAAACTTAAGAATTTAAGAACTGGTGCTATAGTTGAAAAAACATATAATAGTAGTGTAAAATTAGCTAAAGCACTTGTTGAAAGAAAGCAAATGCAATATTTATATCAAGCAGGTGATGCTTATAGCTTTATGGATATGACAACTTATGAGCAAGTAGAATTAACAAGTATGCAAATAGGTGATGATTTAAAATATCTAAAAGAAAATTTAAATGTTAGTTTAGTATATTATGGTGATGAATTAATAGGTCTTAATTTACCAGAAAAAATAGATTATGTTATTACTAAATCAGAACCTGCTGTTAAAGGAAATACTTCTCAAGGTGCACAAAAAGATGCTACACTTGAAAATGGTATGACTATAAAGGTGCCTTTATTTATTGAACAAGGTGAAACAGTAATTGTTTCTACTAAGGATGGAAAATATGTATCAAGAGCGTAATAGCTCTTTTTCTTTTTATTATGAATTTTTAAATTTTAATATCATATATTTTATTGAATGGAGATGGATATATGAAACAAATAATACCATTTGTTAATGATGTTAGTTTTGATAGTAAGTTATCAGAAATAACTAGTATAGCATTAGAACATAATTTACAAATGGAAAATAGTGATTCTATTGTTGGAATATTTACTGTAAGTGGTAAATATAAAATAAACGAAATAAGTGTTAATGAAGAAATATTTGAAAAAGAAATACCATTTGATATAACTTTAGATGATAAATATGATGCATCAAAAGTAAAGATAGATATAGATGATTTTTATTATGAAATAATTAATGAAGAATTATTAAGAGTACATATAGATGTTATTATTGATAATTTAGTATATTTTAAAGAAGAAAAGAAAGATGAAGAAGAAAGATGTATTGAAGATGAAGATATCAATGATATTATACCGTTAGATAAAAATATGAATGAAAAGGAAAGTGATAATATGTCATTTAATACTACATTAGAAGAAAAAGAAGATAAAATAATAGAAGATTTAAAAGAAGATATAAAAGAAGAAAGTAAAGATGATATAAGAGATGATATAAAAGAAAATATAAAAGATGAAATAAAAGAAATTTCATCTAATATACTTATAGATCAAGAAGAATATGTAACTTATAAAGTACACATAATAAGAAATGATGAAACAATAGATACTTTAATAGAAAAATATAATATAACAAAAGAAGAATTAGAAAAATATAATAGTTTAGATAATATTACTATGGGATCTAAAATTATAATACCAATAATAAATGAATAATAAGTTAATTAAAAATTTAATAAGACAAAAATGTAGTAATATTAGAAAATATGAATTATATAGTAATGCCATAGTATATGAAGATAATAGTTTAAATAAGTTTGTTGCTAAAAAGAATAATAATGATATATTATCACTATATAATTATTTAAATTCTAGAGGATTTAGTTATTTACCTAAACTTAATTTTTGTGATAATAATGGTTATATTTATGAATATGAAGAAGATATACAAACACCAAATGAACAAAAAATAAGTGATTTGGTAAAACTAGATGCTCTTTTACATAATAAAACTGTTTATTATAAAGATATTACAATAGATGAAGTAAAAGAGATATATGAAAAATTAAAAGATAAGATAAATAGTAATTATAATTATTATGATGATTTAGTAACTATGATTGAGGGTAATATATATATGTCACCTAGTTATTATTTATTAATTAGAAATTGCAGTTCTATATTTTCTTGTCTTAATTTTTGTTTAAATACGTTAGATAAATGGTATGATATAGCTAGTAATAATTCAAAAAAAAGAGTTGTTCTTCTTCATAATAATTTAGATGTTAAACATTTAATTAAGAGTAATGATAATATTTTAATTAGTTGGGATAAAGCTGTAAGAGATTTACCTATATATGATTTTATTAAGTTATATAAAAATAATTATGATAAATATGATTTTAATATTTTATATAAAGAATATATAAAAAAGTTTCCATTATTAGAAGAAGAAAAATTATTAATGTTTATAATTTTATTTATACCAGATAAAATTTATTTTAAAGATAATGAACTTATAAATACTATAAATGTAGGGAAATTATGCAATTATTTATATATAACTGATAATTTATTTATGGAAAATGAGGCAAAAAATACAAAAGTACAGAATAATAATATCAATAAATAGTAAAAATACTTGAAATCTAGCACACAAAATAAGAGTTAATATAGCTTGATAAAATGTTATAAAGCAAAATGCTAATATAAGTATAATATATTTAAATAGTTTTCCTTGAAACATATTATTTGGATACATAATAATCACCTTTGTTATATAATATGTATAATTAGGCTTTTTTGCTAACCATATTTTTAAAAATTTGAGTTTCGGCAAAAATAATTCTTGACATGAAAAAATCAGAGATTGTGGAAAA
>CAYOAY010000018.1:0-19004 GCA_964402155.1 uncultured Muribaculaceae bacterium
AAAAAATCCCGTTAGGGATTTATAAACGAAAAATTTATTTTTTGTTTTTCTTGTATATTTTACTGTAAGAATAATTTTATAATTTAAAAAATGAGTATAATGTTAATAGAGGTGGTTATCGTGAATGATAATGATTCTATTAAAATAGTTGCTGATCAAGTAGATTTTAAAACAGCTGCTATAAAAGCTGCATTAGAAAATTTAAGTAAAAAAGTAATAATTACTAATGTAGAAAAAGATAAATTATTAAAGATATATCTTAATGATAACAGACAATTAAATATATTATTTGATGAATTAAGTAGTTTAACTAAAGAAGAAGTTAATAAAAAACTTAATAAAATTATTAATGAAGAAAAAACCAGAAAATAAAATATCACTTGATTTAATAGATGAATTTAGAAACAAAGAAAATACTAAATATTTAATTAAAATACATTATCCATATCCAAGTGAAAAAATAAAGATAATAGAAAATCATTCTGGATTATCAGCTAAAGAATTATTTGAAAAATCAAAAGATGAGGATGGATTAGTTACTATAGATGGTTTTGTAAATTATGCTGATGTATCAAAAAATTATGTTGAACCTGACAAAATAGAAATTAAGCTACATAATATAACTGAATTAGCAAAATATGGAAATTTTAATAAACTATCATATAAAGAAAAAG
The DNA here is from genome assembly GCA_964402155.1 of uncultured Muribaculaceae bacterium. GTDB lineage: Bacteria > Bacillota_I > Bacilli_A > RF39 > UBA660 > Aphodocola. The sequence goes on from CAYOAY010000018.1 coordinate 675, forward strand.
ACTGCTTATTAGGTGTTGTTTATTGTATTATAAATAGATTAGCTAAAAACGATGAACATAAAAAAGCTCTTGAAAAAATGCCAGTAGATCAATTAATTTTAATATTAAATAAAAATATCTTTATTGTACCAGAAGAAAATATTGTAATTTTAAGTTTTATAGATGATCCTTCAAAAGATGAAATAAAAGCTGTAACTAAAAATGCAAATAATGAATATCAATTAGAGGACTTGAAATTTGGTGGTAAAGAAATTGCATCAAATAATGAACCTGGTGATAAAAATCTTGATAATAAAAATAAAGAAGAAGAAAAAGAAGATAAAGGGCCTTCACTTATTAAAAGACCTTCATCTTATTATAAAAATCGTAAAACAGCAAAGGGCTGTTTTTCTTTACTTAAATTAACTTAAATGATATAATAACGTAGTCGAAAGGAAAGTGATAGTATGTCTCTTACAGCAGGTATAGTTGGATTACCTAATGTTGGTAAGTCAACATTATTTAATGCTATAACAAAGAAAAATATTTTAGCTGCAAATTATCCTTTTGCAACTATTGAACCTAATGTTGGAATGGTTACTGTTCCTGATAAAAGACTTGATTTTTTAAATGAACTTATTAAACCTAAAAGTTTAGTTCCAACCACTTTTGAATTTACTGATATAGCAGGTTTAGTTAAAGGTGCTTCACATGGAGAAGGGTTAGGTAATAAATTTTTATCACATATTAAAGATGCAACAGCAATTGTTGAAGTTGTAAGATGCTTTGATGATAGTAATATAACTCATGTTGAAGGCGGGCCTAATCCTATAAGAGATGTTGAGATAATTGATGTAGAATTTATTTTCTGTGATCTTGAAGTTGTTAATAATAGGCTTTTAAAAATCGAAAAGAAAGCTATATCATCTAAGGATAAAGATGCATTAAAAGAGGTTACTTTACTAAAAAAAATAAAAGCTGCTTTAGAAAATAATATTCCGGCAAGAAAATTAGAATACTCAAAAGATGAATTAAAAATGTTAAAAGCATTTAATTTACTTACTTTAAAACCAATTATTTATGTGGCTAATATTTCTGAAAATGATATAGGGCATGATAATAATTATGTATTGCAATTAAAAGAATATGCTAAAAAGGATAATGCTTTGGTAATAGTATTATGTGCAAAGATAGAAGAAGAATTAGCAAGCATTGACGAAGAAGAAAAAAAAGATTTCTTAAATGAACTTGGAATAGAAGAATCTGGGTTAGATAAACTTATTAAAGCATCTTATAAATTGCTTGGTTTAAGAACATATTTTACTGCTGGTCCCAAAGAAGTTAGAGCATGGACTTTTAAAGAGGGAATGAAAGCTCCTGAATGTGCTGGCATTATTCATAGTGATTTTGAAAAGGGATTTATAAGAGCAGAGGTTATTTCTTTTGAAGACTATGAAAAGTATAAAGGTGAAAAAATGGCAAAAGAAAAAGGTAAGTTAAGAAGTGAAGGGAAAGATTATATAATGCAAGATGGAGATATATGTCTTTTTAGATTTAATAATTAAAAGAGTTTATACTCTTTTTTTTCATAATAAGAAAGACATATAAAAAGTATGAAAAATAATTAAAAGATTGCAAAGAAGTTTATTAAAAAAATAAAAGGTAGTAAGAATTATTATAAATATTATCAATCTAGTAGGATATGTAGTGTATATGAATTTACTAATAAAATATATAGAAAATTAAATGAAAGAAGCAATAGCTTAAAAAAATATCAAATAATTTTTTATTATATTAGAGAAATAAGTGCAAAAAGATTACCAAAATTTAAGTTTGTATTATAGACACTAAGAAGCTATAAATTTATTTTTGGCTTTTGTTATTTTATAATAGAATAAATTTATTTAATTTGATTTACACTATATTTATAGAAGTATTGATTTATAAATTAAAATTTGATAAAATATTTAATATAATAAGGAGGTTTACTATGGAAGAAAACCAGAAAATAATTATAAAAAGTGAAGATGGGAAAGAAGTAGAAGCGAATGTTATAACTTTTTTAAAGGATGAAGAGTCTAATAAGGAGTATGTTTTTTATACATTTAATAATGCAGATGATGATACTTTAGTTGATGCTAAGATATATGCTTCTATGTTTGTAGAAAATGCATCTGGATATGAATTATTACCAATTGAAAGTGAAGAAGAGTGGAAAGCTTTGCAAGAAGAAATAGTTAATTTAACTAGTGAGCAATAGGAGGCTATTATGGATATTTATGAAAAAATAATAGATGGTGATTTAGCAAAATTAAGTAATGAAGAATTTAATAATTTACTTGAAAGTTTTGAAGATGATGTTAAAAAGATGCCAATATCAATAGAAGAACAAAAAAAGCTTAGAGAAATATTAAGAGAAGAATCAGAAAGAAGAATTGTTGATAAAAAAGATTTTGATGATTTAAACAATGAATTAATAGAATTGAATAATGAAATATTAAGAGCACAGATGTTATTGGATGACAAAGGTTTTGAACCTGATTTTTTAAACCGTGATAATATAGAAAAGTATATTAGCGAAAAGAATGAAGAAATAAATAAACTTCAGAAAACAATAAATGAAAAAAAAATGCAAGAACAAGTATCGGTAAAGGCTTTCAATATAGCAAATAAAATAAAATATTCTATAGTAAATAAAAAAATTGATAATGGAAAAAAAGCTATTTGTAAAATGCCACAGAAAATTTGCTCGTTAAGTATAAATAATTTAAAAAGAATGTATAATGGTGCAAGAAAAATATATAATAAAATGAATAATAATCTAGAAGAACAAAATACAGAAGTTAGAGATGCTTTAGAAGATTTATTTGATTTCAAGGATGATTTTTTATCCTCAAATAAAGTAAATTCTGCAGAAAGATTTATAATTGAACAGGATATAGTTAAAGAAGCTAAGAAATATTATAATAAATATAAAAAAATAGAAAGAAAACAAAATATATTAGCTACTTTAAAGCCTGGAATTATAAGAACACTGAATTTGCCAAAAAAAGCTTTTAAGAAAATCATGGATGAAAATAAAAATAGTATGGATGCGCCTCAAGTTGCTATTTCTATGTAAAAAAAATTAATATAATGAATAAATATTAAAGGTGGTTTACATAAATCATCTTTTTTGCTATAATACTTTCGAGTAATTTAATTACTTCTTGCTCTTAAGTTATTTAAGGGCCGAATAGACCAGAAGAGGAGGAAAGAAATATGAAATACGAAATTATGTTTATCGTAAGACCTAATGTAGAAGAAAGTGCTGTTAAAGAGATTTTGAAATCTTTTGAAAAAGTATTAACTGATAATGGCGCGAAAGTAGTATCTAAAAAAGAATTAGGACAAAAAGAATTAGCATATGAAATTAGTGGACATAAAACAGGTTATTATTGTTTAGTAAATATTGAAGCTAATGATGCTAAGGCTATAAATGAATTTGATCGTTTAGCATTAATTAGTGAAGATATCATTCGTCATTTAATAGTTAAAGAAGAAAAGTAAAGGAAGGAAATATAATGAATAAAGTATTTTTAATAGGTAGATTAACTAGAGATCCAGAACTTAGATATTCATCTAGTAATGCTGCAATTGTTAATTTTACAATAGCAATAGATCGTCAGTATACTAATAATCAAGGACAAAGAGATACAGATTTTATTAATATAGTTGCATTTCAGAAGCAAGCTGAAAATGTAAAAAAATATGTTACTAAAGGTTCTTTAGTTGCTGTTGATGGTAGAATTCAAACTAGAAATTATGATGACAAAGATGGTAAAAAAGTGTATGTTACTGAAGTTGTGGCAGATAGAGTACAGTTTTTATCTTCAAAATCAAGTGTCGGACAAAGTGATAATATAAGTACTATGGATAATGTGTCTCCAGCAGATTTCCAAACAAATGATACAGTAAAAGAAACAAATGTTTCTGATGATGTTTTTGCTGATTTTGGTAGTAGTATCGAAATAAGTGATGATGATATAGCATTTTAGTAGATAGGAGGGATAAACATGGCTGAATTTTTTAGAAAGAAAAAGAAAATATGTCAAATGTGTGCAGGTAAAAGTGTAGATTATAAAGATCCAGAAATCTTAAGAAAATATATTAACGAAAAGGGTAAAATTTTACCAAGAAGAGTAACTGGAGCTTGTGCTAAGCACCAAAGATATATTGCAATGCAAGTAAAAAGAGCTAGAATGATAGCATTACTTCCATTTTCAAAATAATAGTAAGACACCTTTTATGGTGTTTTTTTAAATTATGATAAAATTATCTTTACTTTTAAATAATTAAAAACTATGCTATAATACTTGTATAATTTATATGAAAGGATGGTTATCTTATGAAAGTTATATTTACTAAAGACGTAAAAGGGCAAGGAAAAAAGGGAGATATAAAGGAAGTTAAAGATGGCTATGCACAAAATTTTCTAATAAAAAATGGGTATGCAGTTTCTTATACAAAAAGAAGCAAAGAAATTTTGGATATAAATAATAAGAAGATGCAAGATGAAGAAAATGAATTAATTAAAAATTGTAATAAAATTAAAGATAAATTAAAAAATATAGTTTTAAAGTTTAAAGTTAAAACTGGCAAAAATGATCAGGTATTTGGAAGTATATCTACAAAGCAAATAGCTCAGGAATTAGAAAAAAAAGGATTTAAGATTGATAAGAAAAAAATCATATTAGATTCACAAATAAGTTTTCTTGGTTTTCATGAAGTAAGTATTATTCTTCATAAAAGTGTAATTGCAAAAGTAAGAATTGAACTTGTAAAATAATATTTAAGGAAGTGTTAAAAATGGCAGAAAGAAAAATACCAAATAGTAGTGAAGCAGAAAAAGCTGTGCTTAGTTCTGCCTTTTTATCTAAGGGTGCACTGCAAAAAATATGTGATGAATTAACTGAAGATGCTTTTTATAATGATGCTAATAGAAAGATTTTCTTAGTGTTAAAAGAGTTAAATAATGCATCTTCTGCTATAGATATTACTATAGTAGCTAATAAATTGGAAGAAAAAAAAATATTAAATGAAGTTGGTAATATAGAGTATTTATCTGAGGTTATAGATTCTGTTCCATCAGCTAGTAATGTTGATTATTATATTAATATAATAAAAGAAAAGATGATTGGAAGAAAAATAATTGAAACTGCAACTGAAATTGCTAATGATGCATATAATCCTATGGATTCTATATATGAAGTATTAGATTCTGCAGAGATGAAAATGCTTAGAATTGGTAATTTAAGAAAGGTAACTGAATTTCAAAAAATTCAAGATGTAGTATATAAAGAACAATTAAATTTACAGAAGTTAGCTGAAATGGGAAGTGAAATAACTGGGCTTGAAACTGGGTTTACTGATTTTGATAAGTTAACTGCTGGTCTTCAAGCTAATCAATTTATAATAATTGCTGCAAGGCCTGCAATGGGTAAAACGGCTTTTGCTCTTAATATTGCAACATATGCAGCAATGCATCAGGATAAGGCTGTTGCAGTATTTAACTTGGAAATGAGTGCTGAGCAGTTAGCTAATAGAATTCTTCAGTCATTAGGTCAAATAGATGGTTTTAAGATGCGTACGGGGCGTCTTGAACATAATGATTGGAAAAAGTTAAATGAAGCTATTAGTAAACTTTCTAACGCAAATTTATTTTTAGATGATACACCTGGTATTACAATTGGTGAAATAAGAAGTAAATGTAGAAGATTATATAATTCTGAAAAAGGGTTAGGACTTGTTGTTATAGATTATTTACAGCTTATATCAGGAAGTGGTAAGAATTCTTCAAATAGACAGCAAGAGGTATCTGAAATATCAAGAAGTTTAAAAACTATGGCTCTTGAACTTGGGGTTCCTGTAATAGCTTTAGCACAGCTTTCTCGTGCTGTTGAAGCTCGTGAAGATAAAAGACCTATAATGAGTGATTTAAGAGAATCAGGTTCTATAGAGCAGGATGCTGATATTGTTTCTTTCTTATTTAGAGAAGATTATTATAATAAAGAAAAAAGACGTGATGATAATGCATCAATATCTGAATTTATAATTGGAAAAAATAGAAGTGGTCCAACAACTACGGTTGAATTATTATTTAAAAAAGATACAAGTACATTTGTTAATTTTCAAAGGGAAAGTGGTGAATAGTTATGTTTGAAATAATTAAAAAGGGGATATTATATGTTTTTGCAGCTATATTATCTGTTCTTATAATGTTTATAGTTAGTTTAACAAGTAAATATAGTATTGAACCTAAAAGTGTGTATAAAGTATATTTAGATGGCAAATCAATAGGTAATATCAATGATAAAAAGGAATTTGAAGATTATATTAATGAAGAACAAAAAGATTTAAAAGATAAATATAATGTTGATAAGGTTTATATACCATCGGGAGTTAATATTCAAAAATGTATAACTTATGAAAAAGATGTTTTAACTGCAAAACAAGTACATAACTTAATAAAAGAAGAAAAGCCTTTTACTATAAAGGGTTATAAAATAAAAATTAAGCCTACAAGTGAAGATGAAAACATAATAACAATAAATGTTATAGATAAAAATATGTTTGATAATGCTTTAAGAACTGTTGTTGAAGCTTTTGTTGATAAAGATGATATATCTAATTATGAAAATGATTCACAACCTGAAATTAAAGATGTTGGAAAATTAATAGAAGATATTTATATAGGACAAGATATAACTATAAAAGAAGATTATATTTCTGCTAATGAAGAGATATTTAATGATGAAAAGACTTTGACTAAATATTTATTATTTGGAGAAGTTAAAGATGAAGAGTATTATACGGTTCAAGAAGGAGATACTATTGATACTATTGCATATAATCATAAACTTGCAACTGAAGAGTTTTTAATAGTTAATCCTGAATTTACAAGTGCTAATAATTTATTATCTGTAGGTCAACAAGTAAAGGTTGGATTAATTAATCCAATAGTTGATGTAGTTGTTGAATCTCATAATGTATTAGATCAAGAAAGTAAATATAAAACTATTGAAGAAAAAGATAATACTTTGGCACTTGGAACGACAAAAGTTATAACTGAGGGAGTAAATGGAATGGATAGGCTTACTACTAAAATAAAGACAGTAAATGGAGAGACTTCAAACGTTGTAATTGTTGGTTCGGAAACTATAGCACCAGCTGTTGATAAAGTTGTAAAAGTGGGTACTAAAGTTATTTCTGGAGTTGGTATTCCAGCTTATGTATCAGGTTCATGGGGATGGCCTACTATTTCACAATATTATATATCAAGTTATTTTGGTTATCGTTGGGGTAAAGTTCATGAAGCTATTGATATTGCTGGTAGTGGTGAAGGTTCACCTATATTTGCAGCAGGTGATGGAGTAGTTGTTGCTTCTTTAAATAAAGGTAGTTTAGGTAATTATGTAACTATAAAACATGAAAATGGTTATTATACTTTATATGGTCATTTACATTCAAGAACTGTAACAGAAGGACAAACAGTTACAAAAGGCCAACAGATAGGTACAATGGGGCATACAGGTTTTGCAACAGGTACACATTTACATTTTGGCTTATATAAAAATGGCTTACCATATCGAGGTGGTACACCTCTTGATCCACTAATATTATATAAATAATGAAAATATCTGTTTTATCAAGTGGAAGTCGTGGAAATAGTGTTTTAATTAATACAAGTAACACTAAGATATTAATTGATCTTGGTGTTACTAAAACTTATATTGAAGAAAATTTAAAAGAACTAAATGTGGATCCAAATGAAATTAAAGCGATATTAATAACACACACCCACGTGGACCATATACAAGGGTTAAAAGTATTTTTAAAAAAATATCATCCTAAATTATATGTAAATGAAATAATATTATCATTATTAAGAGAATATTTAGGTGAGTTTGATTATGTCTTATATAAAGAAAAAGAATTTTTAATTGATGATATTAAAGTTAATGTAATTAAGACATCTCATGATGTTAAGGGGTCTGTTGGATTTATATTAGAAAGTGAAAATAAATCTTTAGTATATATAACTGATACTGGTTATATAAATAATAAATATTTTGATAAATTATATAATCATAATTTATATATTATGGAAAGTAATCATGATGTAAATATGCTTATGGAAGGTAAATATCCATTTCATTTAAAACAAAGAATACTAAGTGATAAAGGACATTTATCAAATAATGATGCATCATATTATTTATCTAAATTTATTGGAAATAATACTAAAACTATTATACTTGCTCACTTAAGTGATGATAATAATACAGAAAAAAAAGCTTATGATACTTTAAAAGATACTTTAATAAAAGAAAATAAAGATATTGATAATATATTAGTTGCAAAACAAAAGAAAAGAACAGATTGGATAGAAGTATGATAAAAATAATATGTGTAGGTAAAATAAAAGAAAAATATTTTAAAGATGCTATAGATGAGTATAAAAAAAGATTATCTAAATACACATCTTTAGAAATAATAGAGTTACCTGATTATAATTACGATATTAATAAAACAAAAGTAGAAGAGGGTAAAAATATTTTATCTAAGATAAAAGATAAAGATTTTGTTATTACTATGGAAATAGATGGGAATAAATTATCATCTGTAGAATTATCTTATTTTATAGATAAAAATATACATAAGAATTTAGTTTTTGTAATTGGTGGTTCATATGGATTATCAGAAGATGTATTAAAACGTTCTAATTATACACTGTCATTTTCTAATCTAACTTTTCCACATCAACTATTTAGAGTATTATTATTAGAACAAATATATAGGTCGTTTAAAATAATTAATAATGAAAGCTATCATAAATAGCTTTTTATTTTTTTTAAAATAATTAATGTTGTATTTTGTCTGAATATGTGGTATTTTTAGTATAGATAATAGACTAGAAGGGAAATAGAGTGTATGAAAAAACATAAGAAAAAAATAATTATATTATTAATTATTCTAACTATATCTATAGTATCTTTTGGATTAATTAATAATATAAGTATTAATAGTAGTAAAGATAAAAAGATTGATAAAATACTAGAAAGTAAGGAGTATTCTTACTTGCCTAAAGAAGCTAAGAATTATATTAAAAAAGTTTATGAAAAAACTGGCGAAGTAATTCTTACTGAGAAAAATAAAGAAAAAAATACTCCATATTTAAATCCAAGATTTGTTTCTTATTTAACTTTAAGTGATGAACAAAAAAAAGAAACAGAATTAGTACCTGATTCAATTATAATGGCTCGTAGTAACTTCGGTAGTACAACTGAAGAACAATTACCAAGTAAATTCGATTTGAGAAATGTTAATGGTAAAAACTATGTTACGCCTGTTGAAAATCAAGGAAAGTTAGGAGTTTGCTGGTCATTTGCGTCTTTATCTCAAGCTGAAAGTTATTTACTTGTAACAAAAGATCAAACTTTTGATCAAAATACATCAAAAGTATTTTCTAAAAGACAACTTGATTATGCTAGTGCAAAAAATGGTGTTAAAGGTCATTTACTTTCAACAACAAGATTACTTGGGGATGGCGGGAATTATAATACATTTTTATATCCATCTATTTCTCATGTAAGTCTAGTAGATAAAAATAACTTTAAAAGTTATAATGATAGTGATTATTCTAAAGAAGCATTATATAAAGTTAGAAATTATAAAAATTCTGATTATGAAGTTGAAAAAACAATTGATTTATCTTATCCATATTTTGAAAATAATGAAGATAAAGAAGCTTATATTAATACACTAAAACAGTATGTAAAAAAGTATGGTGGAGCATATGTTGGAACATCTGCACCAGAATCTGGATGCTCTATATATGATGAAGAAAATGATACATATTTAATTTCTGTAGATGATGAATATTCTTGTAAATATTCAGGACATGCTATGCATATAATTGGCTGGGATGATGATTATAATTATTCATATTGCAATAATAATGGTGTATATGAACCATTAACTTCATCTTGTAAAGAAGAAAATAAAAAAGAAGGAAAAGGAGCATGGATCCTAAAAAATTCTTGGGGTGAAAATTATTCATATGTTTATTTAGCTTATGATACTATCTATGAAGAAGTTGATATATTAACAGAGTTAAAAGAAGAAAAAACATGGAATTACATGGAAGGTAATACAAATGGATCATATATGCTTTATCATGAAAAATACATTAGATTCTATGTTGGGGAAAATAAAACAATAAATAAAATTAAGTTTTATCCTTTAGAAAAGGGAGAATATAAAGTATATATTGATGATGAACTTTTTAAAACTATAGATGTAGAAGAAGCTGGCATTAATACAGTTTATTTAGATTATGAATATGATAAAGATGATGATGAATTTTCTCATAGATTAGAAATCACAAGTGATTATTATATGCTTGATAATATAAATGTATTTTATAAAAAGGATAATGAAGAAAAAAGTGTTTATACAGAAAATTATAGATATGTAGATAATTCTTATTCAACAGATTATGATTATACTTTTTATTTATATTCAGAAACATCAAATATTAAATCAAATGAAAAACTTAATTTTAAACTTTATGATGAAAATGATAATGATATAAGTAATTATATAAGTTATGAAGAAAATATTGTTGCAGCAGATAATGCTAATACATTAATGCATGTAAAATCTACTATACCACAAGGAAAATATTACATTAAAACTCTTTATAATGAAAAAGTTTTATGTACATCAGAATTAGAAATAACAGTTTCATTAGAAAAATTAGAAGGTTTAGGAACTAAAGAAAGCCCATACTTAATTAAAACAGAATCTGATTTATATAAAGTTAATAAAAATATGGATGCTTATTATAGATTAGAAAGTGATATTATAATAGAAGAAGGTGAATTTTTCCCTATAGGCTATGAAAATAATGAAGCTTTTACAGGTGTATTTGATGGAAATGGTTATACAATTAAAGCCCATATTTTTTCTGAAAATTCAAGTGGAATAGGAGAACCTCGATCTACTTATTTAGACATATATGAAAAATATGGATTATTTAGTGAAGTTAAAGTAAGTGATAATCATGATACTATCATAAAAAATTTGAATCTTAATATAGGTTTTAGTAATTCTAACGATGAACCTTTTATGTTTGGCTCTTTAGCAGGATATTTAAATGCTAATACTAATTCTAGCAATAAAATAATAATAGATAGTATAAGTATAGATAATGATGTTCATATCATTTCTTCAAATAGTTCTTATGCATCAAAATTTATTGGTTTATTACAATATAATAAAAATAATGTTAGCATAAATAACATATTTATTGAGGCTGGTTATAGTTATAGTTATGGTTTTTTATTAGTAGATGTTATAGAAAATACTGACATAGAAAATAATCCAAATGCTAAAGTAAATATTTCTAATATTGAAGTTTTAAAGGAAAATACAGAAGGATTTGCCTTAATTGGAAATTTATATGGTAATATTAATTTAGAAAATGTAATAAGCTTTATAAGAGCATTGGATGACTCAGGTGATGGTATTCAAATAATTGGCTATAATGAAAAAATAGAAAATGCAACTGAAAAAAGTAACTTGAAAAATATATATTATTATAAATCTAGTAATAGTAAAATATTTGGTGGAGATGATAATTTTAATATTACAAACGTTGAACAAAAAAGTATTTTTGATTTGGTTAATAAAGATTTATATGAAAACTGGAAAGATTTTGATAAAAATTGGAAGTTAGAAACCATAGATGGTGTTCCAAGAATTCCAATTTTAAAAAATAAAGTTGATTTTAATTATTCAAATTTTCCAAAAGAAATTAAGATTAAAAAAGGTGGAGAAAAAAGTTTAACAAATGATTATTTTAGTGATATTGAGATTCAATCTTTAGATGATAAAATTGCTACTGTTGAATATGGTATGTATATATTAGGTATATCAAAAGGACAAACTAAAGTTCATGTAAAAGATACTTGGGATGGCTATGATGGATATATAGATGTAATAGTTACTGCATCATACAAAATAACATATATGTATCCAAACAGTAGTTCTGGAAAAGAAATATTATATGAACCTGATGAAACTTATAAATTTAGTAAGTATGAAGATATTATTCCTAATTATTGGAAAAAGGCTGGATATAAATTTAAAGAGTGGAATACTAAAAAAGATGGAACAGGTACATCTTATGAAGAAGGTCAAGAATTTAAGAACTTAGTTAATGAAGATGGAGTTTTATTTCTTTATCCACAGCTAGAGCCTATAAATTATAAGATAATATATAATTCAAATACTGATAAAGTAAGTACAAGTACTCAAACATTTACTTATGATATATCTTCAAAATTAAATGAAAATACATTTACTAAAGAAGGATATAAATTTAAAGAATGGAATACTAAAGCTGATGGTAGTGGAGATAGTTATAGTAATAAGCAGGAAGTTAAGAATTTAACAACTAATGATAATGAAGAAATAACACTATATGCTATATGGGAAGAAGAATATTCATATATAATAAATAAATATATAGTAGATGAAGATAATAAATATATTGATTTAATAGATATAAATACAAGTATAGAAGATTTTAAGAAAAATATTAAGTTAAATGCAACTTATACTTTAGATATTGATTATAAAATAGTAAATAATATGAATATTTTATACACTGGAGGTAAAACAAAAATATATAATAATAATCAATTACTTGTAAGTTATACTAATATAATTAGAGGAGACGTTAATGGAGACGGAAAAATTAATTATTTAGATTATGTAAGTATATACAATCATATTCAAAAAGTTAAGAATCCTGATTTAGAAAAGAAAGAGTTAAAAGATGTATATTTAATTTCTTCTGATATGAATAATGATAGTAAAGTTAATTATTTAGATTATGTTAAAGTATATAATAAAATTAAAGAATTGAAAGGAGATACAAATTAATGAAAAAATTTATATATAGTATTTTATTATCTATATTTATTTTATTTCCTGTTAATGTTTTAGCACTTGGTAATATTTCTGCATCACCTAGTTCATTATCTATAGAAGTAGGTAGTTCAAAAACATTTACTATAAGTGCTTATAATGCGATTGGTGATGTATCTATTAGGTCAAATAATAGTAGTATTGCATCTGTTAGCACTAGTAGTTGGTCTACAGGTATGGTAGGAGAAAAGGAAACAAAAACAGGTACTATAACTGTGACTGGAAATTCTGTTGGTAGTACAACGATCATATTAACACTTGATGCTGCAACATTTGATGAAGAAGATTTATCTCTACAAACTAGAGTTATTAATGTAAACGTAGTTGCAAAGCCAACAACAACTACCGCAACTACTACAACAACTATTGTAACTACAACAACTAAACCTATTACTACAACAAAAAATAATACAACAAAAAACACTACAATAAATAAAACCACAAAAAATAATACAATGAATAAAACTACAAAAAATAATACAAAGAAAAATACAACGACTAAAGCAAAACAAAAAGATACAACAACTAAAAAGAAAGATAGTAATAATGCAAATTTAAAAACTATAATTATAAATAATGAAAATATAGATTTTAAAGAAGACAAAGATGTATATGATATAACAGTATCAAATGATACAAATGTATTGGATATTAAAGCGGAAACATTTAATAGTAATGCTAGCTTTAAAATAGATGGAGATACTAATTTAAAAGAAGGTTTAAATGTAATAAAGATAGTTACATTATCAGAAGATAAGTCATCTACTAAAACATATACATTAAATATTACAAGAAAAGAAAAAGAAGCTAAGTTATCAAGTAATACATATATAAAAAGTATTAATATAAAAAATTATAAGATTAATTTTAATAAAGATATTAAAGAATATGAATTAACAATAAAAGATGAAAATAGTCTTGATATAACTGTAATATTAGAAGATACATTATCAAGTTATAAGATAACTGGTAATAGTAATTTAAAAGATAAAAGTATAATAAAAATACTAGTTACAGCAGAAGATGGTAAAACTGATGCATATTATTTAAATATAAATAAAAGATCAAATAATAATATAATAGTATTTATAAGTATATTTTTAGTAATTATAGGTTTAGGATTAATAATATTCTTTATTAAGAAAAATAAAGATAAAAAAAATAATGATAAATTATCAGATACTAAAGAGTTAAGTAATATTATAAATGAAACCAAAAATAATGATGATGATGAAATAACATTTCATAATAATGATGAACTTAATTAGAAAAGCTATTTAATTAATAGCTTTTTTTTGTTATACTATTTTTAGAGTTATAAGAAAGATGTGATTTTGTGTTTAATAATACTTGGGATTTTATATTAAAAGATGAAATGAATAAAAGTTATTTTAAATATATAAAAGAATTTATAAAGGAAGAAAGGCAAAGTAAAACTATATATCCTACTTCTAATGATTTATTTAATGCTTTTAAGTTAACAGACTTTAAAGATATAAAAGTTGTAATATTAGGTCAAGATCCTTATCATGGAGAAAATGAGGCTATGGGACTTTCTTTTTCGGTTAGAGAAGGAGTAAAAATGCCTCCATCACTTAGAAATATATTTAAAGAATTAGAATCTGATTTAGGTATTAAAAGAACTAATACAGACCTATCAGATTGGTCAAAACAGGGTATATTTTTACTTAATACTGTTTTAACTGTTGAAAAAGATAAAGCTAATTCTCATAAAGATATAGGATGGGAAATATTTACTGATTATGTTATAAAAGAAATTAATGATAAGTTAAATAATGTTGTATTTATACTATGGGGAAGGCAAGCTCGAGATAAAAAAAGATTAATAACTAATAAAAATCATTATATTATAGAATCAGCTCATCCATCACCTCTTTCAGCATATAATGGCTTTTTTGGAAGTAAACCTTTTTCTAAAACAAACAATTATTTAAAATCAAAAAAAATCAAAGAAATAAAATTTTAGGAGTATTTTATGAAAAAGATACTATTGTTTTTAATAATTATTTTAATACCTGTTAATGTTTCTGCAGCAGATTATATAGCAAAAATAGAAGGACCTAACATTATTCATTCAAAGTCAGATAAAGATTATGTAAATGAGATGATGAAAACCAGCGTTAGTATAGATGTTTCTAACTTGGATAATATAAGTTATTTAGAATTATATATTACATATGATACTAAGTTAGTAGGTATAAGTACTTGTCATTCATTTAATTTTATAGCAGGAGGATGTAATATTACATCTGATAAGAAAATATATTATATATATAAAGGTTATTATCATGAAAATTATCCATTATTTACAGCTACTTTTATGTATACTAATAATACTCCAAGTAAGGGAAATACTAGCATTACAGTAAGTTTTTTAAATGTTAAGGATAAAGATGGTAATAATATAACAATTAGTCCTGTAACTAAAGTTTTTACGTTTGATGAACCTGTTATGAGAATGAGTACAACAACAACTAAAAATGAATCTGATTACAAAGATAATGAAAAAACTAGTGCAAATAATAATGTTTCTAAAAGTAATATAAAAAGTACTGTAAAAGAAAATTATACAAGATCAAATATTAAAGATAATTCTATAAATAATAACAATGAAAATAATAATGAAATTTTAAAGGAAGATACTCCATCTAAAACAGTAAAAAAAATTAAACAAGATATAGATAATAAAAAAATAATTGATAGAAAAACGGTTAAAGTATTATTAATAGCAGCTATATGTATTATTTTTATAGGAAGTATATATTTAGTTATAGTATATAAAAAAGATAAGAAATTAAATAAAATGTTGGATGATTTTGATAAGTTTTAAAAGTTTAGTAGCTATTTTTTAGCTACTTTTTATATTTTTGTATGTATTAAATTTAAATAATTATATCATAACAAACATATAGTATATAGAAAGGAGAACTTTATGTTTGTTAATTTTAGTGAAGAGGTGCAACATATACTTAAGCAAGCTCAAATGCAAAGAGATGAACTTAATCATCCTTATATAGGTAGTGAGCACTTATTTTTATCTATTTTAAAAGAAGATAAGCTAAATGAAGTATTTAAAAGAAATAATGTGACTTATGAAAGATTTAAAAATAAATTAATAAGTTTAGTTGGTATAGGAAGTAAAAAAAGTGAATTTGTATTATATACTCCTTTATTAAAAAAAATATTAGAAAATGCAGTAATTGATGCTAGAGAAGAAAATAATCAAGTTGTTAATTCAGATAAATTAATAATAGCTATATTAAATGAAGAAGATGGTATTGCATATAGTATTTTAAGAACTTTAAATATTAATATAGATAAATTATATAATGATATTAAAAATAAAAGGGGAAATAAACAGTTTAAAAAAAGAAGAATGTTAGTTGAGGAATTGGGTACTAATTTAACTAAACTTGCTAAAGAAAAAAAATTAGACCCAGTAATAGAAAGGGATAAGGAAATAAAAAAAACTATACAAATATTACTTAGAAGAAAGAAAAATAATCCTATATTAATAGGTCCTGCTGGAGTTGGAAAAACAGCTATAGTAGAGGCAGTTGCAAATCTTATGGTAAGTTGTGATTGTCCAGCATTTTTAAAGGATAAAAAAATAATTTCACTAAATATTTTTTCTTTAGTATCTGGTACTAAGTATCGTGGTGAATTTGAAGAAAAGATGAAGAATTTAATTAAAGAATTAGAAGAAAATGATGATATTATTTTATTTATAGATGAAATTCATACTATTGTAGGAGCTGGTGGTGCAGAAGGAGCTATTGATGCATCAAATATTTTTAAACCTGCTTTAGCAAGGGGTAATATTAAAATAATAGGTGCAACAACTTTTGATGAGTATAAAAAGTTTATTGAACCAGATGCTGCTTTAGCAAGAAGATTTCAGTGTATTAATGTAGAGGAACCTGATGAAAAAAGTGTTATTAAAATACTAACACAAATAAAACCTTTATATGAAAAATATCATAATATTATAATACCTGATAATTTAATTTTAGATATTACTAAATTATCAAAAAGATATATATCAAATAGATTTGAGCCAGATAGATCTATTGATATATTAGATGAATTATCAGTTAAAGTATCAACTAGGTTAACAAATAATGAAATTAAAAGACAAAAGATAGAAAAAAAATTAGCTTATATTAAAAATTTAAAAATAAAGGCATTATCTAAAAATAATTTTAAAGAAGCTTATAATTTAAAGAAAAGAGAAAATATATTAGTAAATGAATTAAATAATATTAAATTGTATAAGAAAAAAGCAACTAAAAGTGATGTATTAGATGCAATTAAAGATAAAAGTAATGTATTGTTATATCAAGTTGATGAAGAAAGAAAAAAGTTTTATCTTAATATAAAAAATAAATTAAATAGTGTATTAATTGGAAATAAGAATAATATAGATAAGCTTATATTATCTTTAAAAGTTAAGGATGTAACTAAAAAGAATAAATGTTATTCTATTTTGTTATCTGGTAATAAAGCAACAGGTAAAAGTTTATTAGCTAATACATATTGTAAATTATTAACTAAAGAAAATAATATTATAAATATAGATTTATCTGAATATAAAGAATATCATACAATTAGTAAGTTAATAGGTACAACAGCTGGATATTTAGGTTATGATAATAAAAATCATATATTTGAAAAGGTAAGAACTAACCCTAATAGTTGTCTTATAATTGATAATTATTTACTTGGATGTATAGAAGTTAAAAACATATTTTTAAGAATATTAGAAAATGGTTATATAGAAGATGCATCAGGTAATAAAATAGATTTTACTAATACTACTATAATATTTATGATAAGAAGTAAATCTAATAATTTATCTGTTGGTTTTAATAATAATTTAAAAGATAGTAATAAATTACCTAAAGAATTAGTAGAGAAAGTAAGTATAAATATTATTTTAAATAAGTTAAGTTATGATGATATTAAAGTTATAGTTCAAAATAAAGTTAATAATATAATAAATAAATATAATAATATAAAAATTATTATAGAAGATAACTCTATAGAAAATATATTATCTATTTTAAAAGAAGAAGATAATTTAGCTAATATTGATAATATAATTGAAGAAAAAATTGAATCAAAAATAATTGAAGCTTTAGTTGATTATAAGAAGGATGTAATAATAGCATACAATAAAAAAGTTAGTGTATAAATAAAAAGCAAATAAGCATAAACTTATTTGTTTTTTTAAATATAAGAGTGTGTAAGGAATTCTGTGTAAATGACATCTAACCATGATAGTTAGGAACT
>CAYOAY010000019.1:0-18850 GCA_964402155.1 uncultured Muribaculaceae bacterium
AAGACTTATTTGACCATTTCATTTTTTACTGGTGCATTTAAATATTCATTCGAATGAATTTGATAATTATATAAATTATTATTGAATTTAACACAATAAAGTGTTAAAATAATTATAGAAATGATGTTGTTTGTATTGTTTCTGTATTTTGAATATTATGTTATTTGTGTTGCATAATATAAAAAGGAGATAGTTCTGGTTTCGGTTGTCAGGTACTAACTCCACAATAAATTGTGTTGGGTACTGTTGTAGTACAAAAAAGAGATATATCCTATTTGGTCAGATGTATCTCCACATTTTAAATGTTTAGTGCACCTAGTTAATAGGTGCTATTTTTTTAATATAAGAGCAACTGTTATAATCAGTACTAGTAATACTACCAGTATCAAAAATGTGAATATCAAGTATTCCAAACCATTAATGAATTAAAATTATATAGTAACATCTTATCACCTCCTCAGCTATATAAAGTCGTGGAGGTAACACCTATATAGAATATATCTCTAACCAGAATTATACTATAAACTCTTTATAAATACAATTGAAATTTTAAAATTATATTTAAAAATAGTTACAGTTAATTCTGTCTTTTTTTATTGAAAATTATATAACTTTGTCGTAAAATAAGTTCAAGAGATGCATTTCACTAAATAATCGTGCATTTCACTAATTTTTTAATTCTATTATATAATTTTGTGTTATATTCCTATTGTCGGAGGTAACTATGAAAGTTGTAATAGTAATTAAAAAGGATGGAAAAATAATTAAAGTTTTTTCTTATATGCTTGATTAAAAATTTGCTAGTACAGAAATTTTTAATATAAAATTATATTAGAAAGGAGACATAATATGCATAATAATCAATATAACGTTTATATTGATGAATCTGGTGATGAAGGCATACATAAAGGTTCAAAGTTTTTTATCCTTACAGCTATACTAGTAAAAAAAGAAAATGATTTAGGCATATCAAAATGCATTGATACTATTAAAGAAAATTTGGAGATAAGTATTAAAAGTCAATTGCATTGGAATTTAATAAAAGGATACCCTAACAAATTAATGATAATGTCTAGCATTAATGAAATGGAAATAGCTATAATAAATGTAATTATTGATACAACAAAAATAAAATTAATAAAATCAAGTAATGTATATAATCATTTTTCAGGATATTTATTTGAAAGAATTTGCTGGTATGTAAGAGATAAAAATGCTGTTGCTAATATCAATATTAGTAGTCGAGGCAATTTATCTAAAGAAAAATTAAAAAATTTTTTACAAGAAAACAATGATAAAAAATTTAAAATTGATTATGAAAAAATTAATGATATAAAAATATACCCTAATGCTCAAAAAAAATTACTTCAACTTGCAGATTGCTGTTGTAGTTCTTTAGGGCAAGCATTAAAATATAATGATAATAAAACTAGAAAATATATTTCATATATAAATGACAAACTTTATAGATATAACAATAAAGTTGTAGGATATGGTCTTAAGTATGCTCCTACTAATATTGAAAAAGCTCCTGAATTTCAAGAACTAGTAATTTATTTAAATAAAAAAAGTGAGTTTTCCTCCGACTAGAGGATCCCACAAGGTAAAACTTGCTGGGAAAACATTAAGTATTCCCCTCCAGTAACTCGGCAAACTACTCACTCACTGACTAAATAATACCATATTGCAGTATCATTTGTCAATTATAGTATATTCATTTAATAGTATATTATTACACTAAAAAAGATAGCCCCTCGCCAAAGTTGACTATCTAAGTGAAAAAAACTAGTATTCGTTTTTTGTTTTTTTTCATACCCTATTTTACCAAAAAATATTAAAAATACAAGGAGGTAACAATGGCAATATATGAAAGTAAACCTACCAAAGATGGTAGAAGATATTATTTTAGAGTTAAATATAAAGATATATTAGGTAATGTTAAAGATTATTCTAGTAAAAAATTCAAACTAAAAAAAGAAGCCGAACATGAAGAACGACTTTTCAAAATTAATATAGAAAATCAAAATACATCTTCTATATCCATAACATTTTCAGATGTATATGATGAATATATGCTTAAACACAGCAAAGAGATAAAACCTCAAAGTGTAATAAAAATTAATAATCAATTTAAGCAATTAAGTATCATTCATAATATTAAAATTAATGATTTTAATCTAAGCAAATATAATCTTGTAAGGAAATCTATAGAAAGCAAAAATTTTAGTGTAGCTTATGCTAATAAACTTCTTGGTCTCATAAAAAGATTACTAATATATTCCAATAAATATCATAATACAAATGATAGAATATTAAAATTTTTTGAGAACTTTAAATCAGTTAATGAATTTAAAAAAGAAATGTTGTTCTTCACATATGAAGAATACAAGGATTTTGATAATGTCATCAGTGAAATAAATTACAAGACTTTTTTTACCATTCTTTACTATATGGGCTTAAGACAAGGTGAAGTTCAAGCATTAACTTGGAATGATATAAATTTAATTAGAAAAGAATTAAGTATTAATAAAACATTAACAACTAAATTGAAAGATCAAAAATGGACAATATCAACGCCAAAAACAAAAAATAGTACAAGAACTTTACCAATGCCAGAAATTGTCTTAAAGCGTCTAAAAACACTTAAAGAATTCTATAAAAATGAATATGTTGACTTTTCTAATGATTGGTTTGTATTTGGAGGTAAATTTCCATTAAAAGAAACTACTATTTGTCAAAAAAAGAATAATTATTGCAAACTGGCAGATGTACAGCAAATTAGAATACACGATTTCAGACACTCGTGTGCAAGTTTATTAATAAATCAAGGAGCTAGTATCACACTAGTATCAAAATATTTGGGTCACGGTAAAGTATCTATGACTTTAAATACTTACTCTCATTTTTATAAATCGGAACTAATTGATATAACAAAAAAAATAGATAATTTATAAAAAAGTGTGTTTGGCAGTGTGTTTGAAAAATTGAGACATAAGAAAAACCCTTATAATATAAGGGCTTATTTTTTAAATGGTGGCTCCGGACAGGATCGAACTGTCGACACCAGGATTTTCAGTCCTGTGCTCTACCGACTGAGCTACAGAGCCAAATAATTTTTTCTATAAAAAAATGGCGGTTCCGACGAGAATTGAACTCGCGATCTTCTGCGTGACAGGCAGACGTGTTAACCCCTACACCACGGAACCATCAGCTTTTTTCCTTAAAGCTCTTTAAGTATACTAAAAAAATACTATAGTTGTCAAGCATCATACAATATTTTTTTAATTATTTTACTAATTTGTATGTTAACAAAAACGAAAAAGCCATAAAAACAATACCAACAATAGAAAAATCAGTAGGAACAAGAGATATTGTTGATGCTACAACAAAGCCAATTATAACACTATAAATTAAACCAAATTTTCTATCAAGTAAAAATTTCATAACCTTAATTAAAACAAAAACTCCAAAAAATAAACCTATTACAAAAGGAACTAAACTATCTATTTGTTTTAATCCAATACTAAAGGGGTGTGACATAATAGACAAAACATACTCATACATACCAATTATAATTAATAAAAAAGAACCACTTATTCCAGGAACTACTTTACCAATTGAATATATAATTCCTGAAATAAATAACAGAAGAAATTTTAATAATAAACTACTTTCATTAATTTTAGATAACATATTAATATCATTTTTTGATATAAACCAAATAAATATAGATAAAACTATGGTTATAATAAGTGCTAAATAATTTATTCTTTCATTTTCTTTTTTTAATACATCTTTAAATAAATAAGGAACTCCGCCTAATATAAGTCCTATAAAAGAATACTTTGTTAAAATTTCATGCCTTTCATATAAAAATATTAATATATTACTAAACCAAATAGCTCCAATTAATATACCTAAAGCTAAAATACTAAGAAATATAAATTGCTTTTTAAAATCTTTAAATATATTATTTAGTGCATATATCATCTTATCATATACCCCAAAAATAACCGCTATAACAGCGCCAGATACACCTGGAATTACCATTGCTGTACCAATTAATATTCCTATTAAAAATAGATAAATAAAAGACATATAATCACCACTATAATTATATGTCTTATTTTCATAACTATTCTATTGTTAAAGTTTCACTTTCAGGTTGTATTTGAATAAATGTATTACCATCATTTACAACTAATTCTTTATTTGTTGATTTTACTTTATAAATAGTTTGTGAACTTCTTGACGTTTTTTGCCAAGTAATAGCAATTGCATATCCTTCTGAAATATAATAACCATCTCCAGAACCTATATTATCCAAATTTTGTCTACCATAGCTATCTATCGAATAATTACGCACTTTATAAGTTATTATGTTTTTTACTTTATATTGCTCACCTGTTACATAATCCTTATGCTCAAAATTATTTTGATACCTTTTATATACCTTATTTTCCGCATCATAGCTATAACTTGTTAAATGGCTTTTAGAGTAAGGTATTCTAACTGTATTAGCAGAAATAGCACCCTCATAACTTGTTAAATCAAGAGGTTTAACTTGGTAATTTAAAAGAAGTTTTTTATCCAATGTTAGTCTATACCCTCTTTTTTGAGCAGCAGCCTTTATTTTTTCAGTTGATGTATAAGCCCTATGCTCTCTTGATATTTTTCTTAAACTATTATCCCAAGTAAAAGCACTTGAATTATCTGCATTAATATTATTTATTTTAAGAGATGAAATATCACTTTGAGCCTTCGGACTCCATCCTATGTGAGCATATATTGCGTCATTTTCTAATACATAATCCAAATAATAATGTCTAGAGCTTCTAACTGATGCTATTCTTGCAGTATTTTTATCTTTAAATAAAGCCATCATTCTAGTTATTCCGCCTTCTACAATCATTTCATATGTAATATATGCATCTTGTAATCCAGCTTGATATCCCCATACAGCTTTATTATTATTTATCATTACTGCAATAGGTCTTGTATTTAAATCAAGATCAACTATTTTAACTTTTTCAATTTTTGTTGTTACTTTTTCCTTTTTTGTTTGACTTTCTTGCTTATTCTTATCTTTCTTATTAGCACTTTGAATCATTAATATAGTAGCTAAAATAAGAATCAATAAAAGTAGTACCAAAATAATAATAATCTTTGCATTTTTATTTAACTTTAACTTACTTTTCATAAACACTCCTTATCTTATTTTATTACATTATACCATTTGTTTTTTAAAAATTAAATATTTAAAGCTACTATTAAAGCACTTGTAAACGCCCAAGATAAGTTATAACCACCACACTTACCATCAACATCTAATACCTCTCCAATAGCATATAAATCTTTTTCCATCCTAGATTCTAAATTATCAGTAAATTCATCCATCTTTGCGCCACCATTTGTTACTTGACAAACATCAAAACCACCAACACCAGTTATATTAAAATACATATTTTTTAAATTAAAACAAAGTCTATCTAATTCATTGTTAGTTAATTGGTCAATATTTTTTTTATCCATTTTTAAATACTTTGTAAGTGCAAATGCTAACTTATTATTTATAATACATGATATAGCATCACATACTTTATAAGACGAAAAGTTTTTAAGATAAGTTTTAAGTTCCAAAAGGCTATATTTTGGAACTGTATCTAATATTAATTTTACGCATTTTTTCTCATTTAAATATTTAGAAACATTTCTTGATAAATTAAATACTGCTATTCCAGATAAATAATCTTTTGCAAACTGAACTTGCCCATCTTCCATATATTCAATTTTTTCATTAACACTTAAAAATACTTTTGCATCTACTCTTACCCCTTGTAAATCCTTTATATATTTATAATTTGTATTTAAATAAGTAAGTGATGGATAAAGATTAGTAATAGTATGATTAAATTTCTTTAATATTTCATAACCAAAACCAGTAGTCCCCATTTTAGGATATGACTTACCTCCAGTTGCAATAACTAACTTTTTACACTTTATATCATTGTTAATAATAAATAATCCATCTTTTTTTTCTACATTATATACATCATAATTATATATTACATTAATTTTTTTTTCATCTAATGCTCTTTGAAAAGACTTACAAATAGTAAGTGCCTGATTTGAATATGGATATAATCTTGAACTATCTTTTTCCTTTTTTATCAAAATACCAAATTTAATTAAATAATCATAATAATCTTCTAAATCATCATGCATAATATCTAAAAAATCATAATTATTTAATTCTAACTTTTCCTTAAAAGAATCTAAAGAAGATGAACTATTATAATTATTTATATAACTATTTGTATTGCCTAAATTACATCTTCCATTTCCTGTTATTAAAAGTTTTTTACCTAATTTATCATTTTTTTCTAGTATTAAAATGTCTTTATATGAATCTTTTTCTTTTAATACTAGAGAAAAGAAAACACCAGAAGCCCCAGCTCCTATTACAACTACATCATGCATCTTTATTCTCTCCTATAATTTAACTTATTAATGCACCATCTACTGATAATATAACTCCAGTTATGTAACTTGCCATATCACTAGCTAAAAATAAGAATGAATTAGCTACGTCTTTTGTAGTTCCAACTCTACCTAAAGGTATATTTGAAGTTAAATTATTAATAATACTTTGTGGTACATTCATCATCATATCAGTATATATTATTCCAGGTGCAACCGCATTTACTCTTATATTATCACAGCCTAATTCCCTTGCAAGTGACTTAGTAAATCCATTTACCGCAAATTTACTAGTTGGATATGCACATCCTCTTTTTTGACCATATAAACTTACCATAGATGATGTATTAAGTATTACCCCACCTTTATTTTCCTTCATATAAGGTATAACAGCTTTTGAGCAATTAAACACACCATTAACATTCAAATTCATAACTTTTTCAAAATCTGCTTCTTCATAATCATAAATACTTTTATCATCACTTATTCCGGCATTATTAATTAATATATCTATCTTTTTATATTTATTTATAATTTCATCAAATACTATTTTTGTTTCATTAAAATCACATATATTAGGATACATACCACTTACTTTATAATTTTTATTTATATCTTTTAACTTTTCAATAGCACTTAAAACAGTTTCTTTTTTTGAACCAAATATAATAACAGTTGCACCATTATCCAAAAATAATTTAGCAGTTTCAAATCCTATTCCTCTAGTTGCACCAGTTATAACAGCCACCTTATCTTTTAACATATTTAATCTCCTTATATTTTATATAATTAAATTATATCAACAGATAAAAATATATTCAATATTTTTATAAATAAAAAAGAAAACTTAAAATAGCTTTCTTTATTGCTTATTATAATTAATTAGTTCTTCTCTTAAAATTTCCATAGTTTTAGCTGGATTAGCTTTACCACGTGTTTTTTTCATTACTTGCCCAACAAAAAAGTCAATCATTCTTGTCTTTTGCGGATTATAGCTTTTTGCTTGCTCATCATTTTCTTTTAATACTTCTAATATTATTTCTTTAATAGAAGAATCATCAGTTATTTGCATCATACCTTTTTCTTTTACTATAACATTAGCATCTTTTCCTTCTTCTAACATTATTTCAAATACTTCCTTAGCTTGTTTTGATGATATTGTTTTATTATCTACTAATTCAATTAATTCTTTTATCATAACTGGTTTAACTTGCAGATCTTCAATTTTTAATTCCGTTTCATTTAAATATGCCATAAGCATACCAGTTATCCAATTACAAGTTTTTTTAGGATCAGCACCTAAAGACACACATTCATTAAAAAAGTCTGAATTTTCTTTTACTTTTACTAACACTTCAGAATCATACTTAGATAGCTCATATTCTTCCATATATTTTCTTTTTCTATCTAATTGAAGCATTGGAATAGTTTTTCTTATTTCATCTAACAATTTATCACTAACAGGTGTTGCAGGAATATTTGGTTCTATAAAATATTTATAATCAATAGCATCTTTCTTACTTCTCATAAAATAAGTTTTTCCTGTTTCATCATCAAAACGCCTAGTTTCTTGTTCTACAACGCCTCCTGAACTTAAAATTTCAGTTTGTCTTTGTATTTCATAATCTATTGCACGACCTACATTATAAAATGAATTTATATTTTTCATTTCAACTTTAGAACCTAACTTTTCAGTATCAGATAGTGAAACATTAACATCACATCTTATTTGTCCTCTATCACTTCTTGCATCAGATACCCCACAATAAATAATTAAAGAACGATATGCTTCTAAAAAGGCTAAAGCTTCTTCTTTTGAATGAATACAAGGTTCTGTTACAGTTTCTAAAAGAGGAACTCCACATCTATTATAATTAATTAAAGAATATGTATCATAATGATCAAGTGATGCAGTATCTTCTTCTAAATGTGTATCATGAATATTAATTCTTTTAATAGAATCATCAACTTCAATATCCAAATACCCATTTATTCCAACGGGCTTAGTCATTTGAGTTATTTGATATCCCTTAGGTAAATCAGGATAATAATAATTTTTTCTATCAAATATTATTTCATCTGGAGTTTTACAGTTCAATGCTAAAGAAACTTTTAAAGCACTATTAACAACATCTTTATTAAGATTAGGAAGTATACCTGGAAAACCCATATCTTGATATGCTAATAATGTATTTGGCTCTTCACTATAAGCATTTTTAGCTTTAGAAAATACCTTAGAATTAGATTTTAATTCACAGTGTACTTCAAGTCCAATCGTTACTTTATACATATTAAATTTCCTCCTTTACAGAAAGTGGAATAAACCCTATTTTTTCTTCTAATTTATTAGCTATATTAAATAATTCGTCATCTTTCATAATAGGATAAGTAATATTAACAGCAACTGGCATACCATCTATCAATCCTGATGGAATTGTAATTGATGGAAAACCTCCAAAATTAGCTATTGCTAAGTGTTCTGAATATAATAAATATCTATCACTTAACGTATCAAAAGTTTCATTAAAATGTGGTGCAATAGTATCTGTTGCCGGAACAATATAACCATCATATTCTTTAAATAAAGAGTTTATTTTATCTACTATTATTCTTCTTACTCTCCCCGCATTAATAAATAATTTTTCTTGATTCTCTTTTTGAAGAATAAATGAACCAATAACAAATCTTCTTCTAATTAACTCAGAAAAACCTTCAGTTCTAGTATTAATCATAACCTCTTCTGGTGTTTTACCATCTTTTCTATTGCCAAATGATATACCAGTTAAATTAGAGTTATTACTAGTTGCCTCAGCGCAAGTTATAGCTTTATATACCGGTTCTAAGCTTTTAAGTAATGTAGCATCAATACTTTCTTCTTTAACTTCAATACCTAATTCTTTAGCATAAGATATAACTTTCATAAAATTATCATAATACTTTTCATCATCTTTTATAGCATCTACTAACTCTTTAATATAAAATAATTTCTTTGATTTAACATCATTATTTAAGTTTTCTATTATCTTAATAGAATTAGAATCAAATGATGTCATATCATTTTCATCTTTTCCTTTTATACTATCAATAACATAAGCTGCATCTTCAACAGTTTTTGCAAAGCATCCAACATGATCCATACTTGATGCAAAGGAAAAAAGTCCCCATCTAGAAATAAGACCATACGTAGGTTTAACTCCAACTATACCACAATAAGCAGCTGGCTTACGAATAGAGTCCCCTGTATCACTTCCAAGTGAAAAAGGAACAATTCCACTAGCAACACATGCTGCAGAACCTGCTGATGAACCTGCTGTCATTCTTGATATATCCCATGGATTTTTTACTATACCAGTATGTCCAGTAGTTCCTGTTCCACCCATACCAAGTTCATCCATAACTGTTTTACCTATTAAAACAGCATTAGAATTATTTAATTTATTAATACAAGTTGCGTCAAATACAGGCACATAATTACTTAAAATATTTGAAGAAGCTGTAGTAAGTATATCTTTAGTTGATAAATTATCTTTAGCAGCATAAGGAATACCAGATAAAACATCATCAGTTATTTCTTTTTCCTTAGCATCATCTAAAATAGTTACAAAACTATTTAATTTACCTTGCATATCATGAGCTCTTTTAAGTGATTCTTCAACTAAACTTTTACTAGATACTTTCTTATTTTTTAAAGCATCATGAATTTCTTTTATACTCTTATCTAAATAACTCATTAATTTTCACCTCCAACAACTTTAGGCACTTTAACTTCATCATATACAACTTCTTTAGCATTTTTTAAAGCATCTTTAGCTGTAAGTGTACTATCTATTTTATCTTCTCTTAACTTAACATCTTCTAACTTAAATGGAAAAACTAATGGCTCAACATCACTAATACCTTCTATTTGACCTATTAATTCCATTTGTTTAAGTATTGTTTCAAACTCTTTTTCAAAAGAATCAAACTCATCATCTTTCATCTTAAACATTAACTTAAGTGCATAATCTTGTATATTTTCTCTTGTTATTTTTTTCATATTTATTCTCCTTATATATTAATATTCACAATTACCAGGAGTTCTTGGATATGGAATTACATCACGTATATTTTCAACACCAGTTAAATAAATAAGCAATCTTTCAAATCCCATTCCAAAACCTGAATGATAGCATCCACCAAATTTTCTTAAATTCAAATACCATTCCATTTTAGAACTTGGCATATTTAGCTCTTTCATTCTATTAACTAATTTATCATAATCATCTTCTCTTTGAGAGCCACCCATTAATTCTCCTGCACCAGGAACTTCTAAGTCAACTGCTGCAACTGTTTTTCCATCAGAATTTTGTTTCATGTAAAAGGCTTTTATATCTTTAGGCCAATCAGTTATAAATACAGGACCATCAAAATATTCTGTAATATATTTTTCATGTTCTTTAGCTATATCTTCTCCATATTCCGGCTCAAACTCCCATTTTACCTTAGCTTCTTTTAATATTTTAATAGCATTTTCATGAGTTATTCTTGTAAACTTACTATTAATTAATTTATTTAACTTATTAAGTAAACCCTTTTCAACAAATTTATCAAAAAATTCCATCTCATCTTTACCATTATCTAATACATATTTAACAATATATTTAAGCATATCTTCCATTATATCCATATCACCTTGTAGATCACAAAAAGCAATTTCAGGTTCTATCATCCAAAATTCACTAGCATGAGTTTTTGTATTTGAGTTTTCAGCTCTAAATGTTGGCCCAAAAGTATATACTTTTTTATATGCCATTGCATATGTCTCAGCTTCAAGTTGACCTGATACAGTTAAAGCAGATGACTTACCAAAAAAATCTTTTGAATAATCAACACTTCCAGATTTAGCAATTCTTTCTAAATCAAGAGTCGTTACCTGAAACATTTGTCCTGCTCCTTCGCAATCACTTGCTGTAATTAAAGGTGCATGAAAATATACATATCCTCTTTCTTGAAAATAAGTATGTATTGCATTAGCTGCTATACTTCTTACTCTAAATACTGCATTAAATAGATTAGTTCTAGGTCTTAAATAAGCTTGTTCTCTTAAAAATTCTCTTGTATGTCTTTTAGGTTGAATTGGATATTCATCCGGACAATCTCCTACTAAAACAATGTTTTTTACTTTAATTTCAAATTCTTGTCCTGCTCCTTCTGATTTTATAACTGTTCCAACTACTTCTAAACTAGAACCAACTTTTATTTTTTGAATTTCTAAAAAATTGGAAAGAGTATTATCATAAACTAATTGAATAGTTCCAAAACATGTACCATCAGAAAAATCAATAAAACCAAATTCTTTTTGTTTACGATGATTTCTAACCCATCCTTGTAAAATTACTTCTTTTTCCATATACTTTTTAACATCTAAGTTTATTTCTTTTACATCAATTATCATAAATCCTCCTTTTAATATAAAAAGCATTGACAAAGAGGCATATATACACGGTACCACTCTTTTTATCAATGCTTGATATCTCTTTTTGATAACGGTAATTAACCGATATTTTCTACTTAATTCAAAAATATGCTCCGTGGTGTTATTCTTATATTTTTCCTGTTAATTCGCACCAAACATTAACTCTCTTTAAGTAAACTAAATATAATACTTCTCCACATCAACACTTTAAATGTTAAAGTTATTATACAATTATTTGTTTTTTTAGTCAACAGATTTAAAAATTTTATCCACAATTTTGTGGAAAACTTTTTAATAAATTACTTTAACTAAATAAAGACCTTCCGGATGTGCAGTTTTAAAATAATTACTACGATTTTTACTTTTAAGAATTTTTAAAACACTTTCTGGTTTCTTTTTTAAAAGCCCTATTTCAATTAATAATCCAACCATATTTCTTACTTGATATTTAATAAAACCATTCCCTCTAAAAGTAAAAGTTATAATATCATCTTTAACTAATATATTAGCATCGTATATTTCTCTTACATAATTATCTCTTATATCTTTATTAGGAGTAAAGGCTTTAAAATCATGTACACCTATAAAAAATTTAATAGCCTCTTTCATTTTATCAATATCTAACTTTTTATTAAATTGATAAATATAATTTCTACAACAAGGATTATATTCACCCATATTTAACTTATATTCATATATCTTTTCTAAACTCATATATCTAGCATGAAAATCATCATCAACAACTTTTGTACTTATTATATGAATATCATCAGGAAGCAAACTATTCATAGCACATTTCAATTTATACATAGTTATATTAACATCAATATTAAAATGCATTACTTGTCCCTTAGCATGAACACCTTTATCAGTTCTTCCACTTGCTACTACTTTTACATCTTTATTGTTATTTATATATTTTAAACTCTTTTCTAATTCATCTTGAACTGTTCTATAACCTATTTGTCTTTCAAAACCATGAAAATTCGTACCATCATACGAAAAAATAACCATTACTCTCATATAAACTCCTTAACAAACAATCGCCAATATAAATATTACAATATGAATTAAAATAAATATAATATTTATTTTATCAAATATATTTTTTTTACAAATACTTTTATTTTTATAAAATCTTAAATAATTAACCCAAATATATTCCTCTAAATCATAAGAAGTCTTACTATCTATATTATTTTCTAATACTTTATAATAATCACTATTAGAAGATATATTATTATTATTTTTATAGTTATTTATTAAATCAATAGTTTCTTTTTTAAAATAATCCCTTTTTTTATTTCTAAGTTCCTTAAAAGTATAATTTTTAATATTACTTTTTTTATTTTTAACTAATTTAATATTCTTACTCTTAATATTTATAAAAACTATTAAAAGATAAATAATTAATAATAATATTTTTATAATTATTAATAAAATTTTATTAACAATAACTGTTAAAGTTAATAAATTAACAAACTGTAAAGCATAATAACCTAATATAAGTACTATTAAAACATTACTTAAAAATCTAATAATTTTATTATTATTTAAATGACTAGATAATTCATAAATAAATACACTCATTATAATAATTACAAAAATATTATTTGTATAACATAAATTAAATATAAAAGGTATTAAAGAAATAACAACTATAATATTGTTTAAATCAGTTAATTTAATTGAATCATGTTTCTTTTTTATTATAGAATACATCTTTATACACTTCCTTTATTAAATCTTTTACATCTTTATGATTTTTTATTTTTTTACCATAATTAAGAGCAATTTTATTAAATTTTATCATATTTGGTAAATCAATTTCATTTTGAATAAGTAAATCTAAATTATTAAAAATTAAAGATACTTTATCATTTATTAATAGTTTATTATTTTTAATAATTATTAAAAAATTACATATATCATATAATATATTTATATCATTACTTATAATAATTATAGTTTTTTTATATTTCTTTTTTAAATCAAATAATATCTTACTAATATCACTTTTATTACTTTTATCTAAATATAAAAATGGTTCTTCTAAAATAATAATATCAGGATTTATAATTAAATTAAGAGCAATTTGTAAAAGTTTTTTTTCTGATTTTGATAAAGTATTTATTTCTCTTTCTAAAATATTTTCTTGAAGTCCTACCATATTTAAAGATGCTACTATCTTTTTAATATAACTATTTTTATCACTTAATATTTCTTTTTTTATTAAATAAAACTCATCACTTACTGTTTTAGTTAAAAATATATCTTTAAGATCTTTTTTTATATATGCTATTAAATTTTGATTATAATTTGATAAAGGTTTGCCATCTATTAATATATTACCTTCATATTTTATATTTTCCTTTAATAATTTAATAATTAAATTAGAATTATCACCATATATACCTGTTATTTCATTAGATTTTATTAAAAGATTAAAATTCTTTATTATATATTTGTATTTTTCTTTAAAAGAAATATTTAAAAATTTTATTTCCATAAGTCTTCCTCCAATTTATCTAAATCATAATATATTTTATCAATTAAATTATAAAATTTTAATTTTATAGATAAATCTATTATAAATGGAATTTCTAATCCTATACTTTTTAAATATGAATCCTGTTCTAATATTTCTTCTTTATTACCTGATTCTTTTATTTTAAAATTATCTAATACATATACCAAATCACTATCATATATAGTATCTAATTTACTAGTTATATTTAATATAGTTAATCCCTCTTTATTTAATTCTTTTAATTTTTTTAAAATAAATATTTGATCATTTAAATTCATTTCTAAAAAAATATCATCAAGTATCAAAACTTTTGGTTCATGTATTAAAGCTAATATTATTAACAACTTATTTTTAGTTGATTGATCTAAACTTGCTATTTTTTTACATAATAAATTTTCTATTTCAAAAAATTTACTTATTTTTAATACTTTTTTATTTATTTTAGGTTCAGAATAACCAAAATTTATTAAAGGATACGATAATTCATCTTTTACTTTTTTAAATAAAAATGGATTATTAAAATCATTAGTAGCTACTCCTATTTTAGTAATATAATTTAAAACGTTTTTTTTATTTAAAAAAATACCATCTAAATTACATATGTTATCAGTTGGAATAATTGCACATATTATTTTGGTTAATATAGATTTTCCACTTTTATTTGGAGCAATAATACTAGTTATTGTTTCTTTTTCAAGTGAAAAAGAAAAGTCTTTAAAAAGTATTGCTTCATTAACTTGATAATTTAAATTATTAATAGTTAGAATTGCTGGCATATTACACCTCTTTATTATTATTATATAAGATTTTTTAAAAAAATGTAGACTAATTTACATTAATCTACATCATCTATTGATTTTTTTTATTTTACTTTTTTTATCTGTTATTAAACATGGAATTCTTAAATTTGTATTACCAATGTATTCATATTCATTATTTTGAAACTTATTTTCAAGAGATACTCTATCTATAAAAAACAGTTGAGAATTAGGATTATAAACATAATATTCATTATCATAATAATCATCAAATAAATCATCTTCATTTATAACTATTATAGCAGTAGGCTTTACTTTACTTAAATCATTATTTTTTATCATTACAATTCTAATATTTTTATCACATTCTTCTTCTGTAAACAATATTTTTCTTAAATCTAATAGATAAGATAAAGAGTCTATTCCTACAAAATTAGATTTATTTACTTTATCAATTAAAAGAGCTAGTTTTTCATATATATTTAAATTTAATATACTTATAATATTATATTCTCTTTCTATATCAATAATAGATTCTTTTCTAATTAATTGATTATTAGATAGTTTTTTATAAACATCTAATACTATATGATAAAATTTATCTTGTATATCAATTTCTTTATTTAAAAATATTAAACCTTTTAAATTGCGATTTACTTTGGCATTATAAATATCTCCACCTATAATTGACATAACTGGATCTGCTTTTATTAAATAATCATCAATTTTATAACTTAAATACATATGACTTTTCCCATATTCTTGTATAGTGTTAAAATGTAAATTTGCATTTATACCAATTAAATTTAAAAGTTTTAAATAAATTGCATTAAAATCATAGCATACTACTTTATTATTTTTTAAAGTTATATTTTTAATATTTGCAATATTTTTATGTTTTCTTACTACTTCATAATTATCATCTTGCTCAACAGCAAAAAATTCTGAGTCATATGTTAGTAATTTACACATTTTTATATAAATATAAATTGCTTTTTCTTCTTTTTTTTCAAATAAATCAATGTCTTCTAATATTTTATTTTTTAATTGTGGATCAATATTAATTTCATTTAAATTTATTGTTTTCTTATTTTCATTTTCCATTCCATCACCCGTAATAAAAATAACGTTTAATATATTATCATATTTAAATATTAAATGCAAAATTTTATATAAAAAAAGTAGAATTAAACTTCTACTCTTCATTAGGAATTAATCCAAATCCTGTAACTACACGTCTTCCTCCACTTACAGATTGTCCAAAGACATTTTTAGGATTATTAATTAATTTATCTTTTATTACCATTTGACTAGATGTTCCTCCATCAAGATTAGCAGCATTATATGCTCCATATAATTCTAATGTATCTATTACTTCTTTCATTGTAGGTCCACTTCCATGCGTTCCTTCGGTTGTAAGAAATAAAATTACTCCATCTTTTCTTTGAGCTATTGCTACACGTGCTGCTCTATCATAACCACCTGCTGATGATGTATATTTAATACTTTCTCCATTTACAATTAAGAATGGTCCAAATTGAAGCCCATCACGCATTCCCATTTCAACGGCTTCATCACCTGTTGCATTTACAAGAAGTAATTTATTTTCATATGTAAGACCAATTATATTTTGTTTTGTATTATCCTCAGCCCAAACTACTTCTCCATCTTTAATAACATAACCAAGTGGAATATCACTTCCCCAGCCATCTGGATCCTTAAAGCCACCTCCATTTATACAAACAAGACCTGAATAACGTTTACACATTTTTAAAACTGTTTCTTGCCCTTTACCAGTATTAAATGAAGGACTAGTAATTAATTGTACTTGCGAAGGATCATAAATTGCTACTAAATGAGCATCATATTTACCTACTTTTACTTTTAAATATTTATATAAAGAATTACCTGAATCTCTTTTTAAAATAGCTTCATCATATTCATTATCATAACTTTCTTTTTCGCTTGTATCAATTACTATATCATCTAAATTTATTTTCTCTGAAACTGGTATATAGTTATTTAAAGCTAAAATATCTTTAACTGTATCTTCACTATAAAAAGTATAAGCAATATATTGATGTGATTTTGTTACCATAGCTGTATTTACAATAGTATTTCGAAAATTTTCATAAGGACCATAAAATAACACAAAGCAAAATATTACTAAAATATCAACTACTATAAAAAGAATTGTTGTTTTACGCATTTATACCTCCACAATAAATGGTGCTATTTTACTACCATTTCCACTTATAATTTTAAGATCTTTTTTAACACCTATACAAGGTCTTATATTTCTTTTAATATTTACTTTACTAGTTAAAGTAGATGAATTATAAATATAAATATTATTATCTTTCTTATCACTTAAAAAATAACCTTTTAAACTACTATTAAATTTTAAATCATTTTTAGTTAAAATACCTATTTTAGACTCATAATCATCAAATTCTACTTCTTTTAAAATATCTTTATAACTTAAAGTATCTAAATATTCATTTTCTAAATAATTTTTTAAACTAGATTCTTTATAGTCATTTGTTTTTTTATCAAATATATATGTACTTGATAATAATTTATTATTTTGTAATTTCAAATAATCATTTCCAACTTCATATACTATATAAATATCATCTTCTATATCTAAATACGTACCAACTTTTATTTCTTCCTTTTCTTTTATTTGATAAGGATTTTCTAACGAACCATCACCAGTTATATAAATAGTTGAATTTTTTAAAGTCATAACTGGTTTTATAGCATATATATCTTCTGGTAAACTATTTGCTATACTTACACCACTTGTATGCCAAACATTCTTTTCACCATGATTATATAACCATATATTTTCATTTTCTTTTACTAAATAACTTTTAGAATCATTTATACTATTTAAAAAATCATTTATACCAGGTATTCTTATATAATTTTCTGTATCAAACAAATTACAATTAATTTCACTCATTTCATTTATAGTTTGAGTACAAATATTAGTTGGTATTAAAAGATCTTTATCTATATTATTTAAAAAATTATCTTTTAAATATTTATTTAAAGAAGAATCTAAATAACTAGTTATTTTTTCGTTATAACTTAATTTATTAATATATTCATCAAGTACTATATCAATTGATTTATCATTATTAATTTTCATTATTCTGAATAACATATTTGAAACTAAAATATAATTTTTAACATCATTTCCTTTATAAATATAACTACCATTGCTATTATATAAACCATCACCTTCAAAGATAATACTAGATTCTGATGTAATCTTAGATGATAAATTTGCTAATACTTCACCTGTTGATGATTTAGGATTATATACTTTATAATATTTAACTAAACGTGTACCATAAAAAATAAAACAACTAATTATAAATAAAATACTAACAATACAAAATATAGTTTGTATACGTGGAGCTTTTATTATTTTTACTTTTTTTCTTTTTTTAACTTTTTCTTTTTTTACCATACTACAACTCCTTATATCCATTATACTGATTATACAAAAATATTGATAATAATTCAAGGTCAATTAGAAATATTAATTAAACTTTTCAAAAAGCTCAAATGAAAAATTAAATTGACCATTTATAGAAAATGATGTAAAATAATGAC
>CAYOAY010000020.1:0-17661 GCA_964402155.1 uncultured Muribaculaceae bacterium
AGTTCCTAACTATCATGGTTAGATGTCATTTACACAGAATTCCTTACACACTCTTTTAAAAAATCTTTCACTACTTTTCTTTGTAATTTTATAAATTTAAATCATTTCCTTTTTGTTCTTAATAACTTTTTTGACCCAGATGGTAAAGATTTATTTAAACTTTCTTCAATATAGTTTTCTTTTTCTTCATCAGTATAAAACATTCCTTTTTGAATTCTTACATCACAATTAGAATACTTTTCAGGATGTTTTAACACGTCCTCTTTTATTTTTTTAGTTATCTTAATATCTTTTAAGTCTTCAAATAAAATATCATTTTTAATTACTTCTTTATTTATATTCATATATTCTTTATACATTTTTATAACTTCTCTTTTACAAAGATTTTTTCTACTTTGTTTTATTAAATTATCAAATGGTATTAAAGATTCTAAATCTACTTTTTCACTACCTTTTAAATCCCCTAATTTATAACTACCAGCTAAAGTTTTATTAGCTAATAAATCATAAAACTCTCCATTATTCTTATTATAAACTATAGTATTTCTTGTTAAATTGGATTTAAAAATTAAGTCCACCGTACCTTTTTTCCTTTCAATATTAGTTAATCTATAAATTTCAGCATAATAAACATTATTTATATTCATACTAAATTTCTCCTTTTATAACTTTAATTTTAATAGCTAAAACACCATACTTATTTTGTTTATCTTTAGTATAAAACTTTTCAAGTTCATCTTTTAATTCTTTTTTAGTCATACTCTTATCAGCTAAAATATCAATATCATATTCATTAAACAAATCATCAAATGAATTATATTTTATTAAATCTATTACTTTAGCAGTAAATGATTCTTTTAATTCTGGCATCTTATAAAAAGTTATTGTATCTCCTATTTTAATTAGACTTCTTTTCTCATCATTTAACCTTATTTCTATTATTTTAGTACCATTTAATATATAATCATAGTACTTTTCTTGTAATTTCATTTCATGCATAATTTTATTTTTCCTATAATAACCAATCTACTATATTCATTTTTGTTATACCGTCATAATCAGATTCTAAATCCATATCTAATGTTAACAATATTTTCGGATAATAATCTCCAGTTTTTTGTAAAGATTTTAATTCTCTTTTTAATACTTTTTCATCTCTAACAGTTAATGCAACTTGATAATATTTTAATCCATCTCTATTTTCTGCAACAAAGTCAACTTCTAAATCATCAACCTTACCTACGTAAACTTTATATCCTCTTCTAAGAAGTTCAAGATATACTACATTTTCTAGTAAATATTCCATATCACTATTAGCTTTTTTCCCAAGTAAATAACTTCTTAATCCAGAATCAACAGCATAATATTTATAATCTCTAGCTAATAGATTTTTCCCTTTAACATCAAATCTTTCTGCCTTATATATTAAAAAGCTTTCTAAAAATCCAGATATATAATTTTCAACAGTATGATTACTAGTAGAAATTCCCTTACTTGTTAAAGTATCGCTTATTTTCTTTGTTGATATAGGACTTCCTATACTATCAAATATAAATTTTAATACACTTTCAAGTAACATCTTATCTGTTATATTATTTCTTGCTATTATATCTTTATATACTACAGTAGAAAATATTCCATCCAAATATTTATCTATATCATTAGGACTAGTTTTTAATATATTTATATTTCCAGGCATACCACCATTTTTTATATATTCTAAAAATAATTGATTATAATTATTATCATCAAATGCACTTACGTATTCTTTAAAGGATAATGGTAACATTTTTACTTCTATATATCTACCTGATAACAACGTTGCTAATTCACCAGATAATAAATAAGCATTTGAACCTGTTATATAAACATCAACATTTTTCTTTATATATAAACTATCGACAGCTTTTTGAAAATCTTTTACATTTTGGACCTCATCTAAAAATATATAATACCTTTTTTTTATATCTATTTTACTATTTATGTATTTATATAATTCTCTATATCCTTCAAATTCATAATCTGCATCTTCTAGATTTATATGAATAATTTGATCATCAGCAATACCATTTTCTTTTAAATAATCTATAAATTGTTCAAACAATGTTGATTTACCACATCTTCTTATACCAGTAACAACTTTAATTAAATCTTTGTCCTTCCATCTTTTCAATTCTTCAAGATATGTGCTTCTTTCTATCATAGTTTTCACCTCTAATAAAATTGTATACTATCTCTTTATAAAAGTCAAGTTTTGGAAATATTTTTCCAAAACAGACACATTTCGGCAAGTTTTGGATTTGTTTTAATATACTATAAAAATATTTTAATCTTATTTTTTGGTGTCATTTAATATATACTCACGAAATTTTCTATAATTTAATTTATAATATTATTCCATTTACTTTTTAACAAAATATGTCTATTAATTTTAAAAAAATTTATAATATTAATGTAAATAATTGATACAGCTATTATATTTTTTATATGTAGAAAACAAAACAAATATAATAGCTTAAAATATTTTTAATTCATATTATACTTTGAAAGGAGAAAATAATATGGATAATGAATGTTATGAAGGTACTATTTTAAGTAATGCTTTAAGTGAAATGCAAAAAAGAAAGAATTGTTGTCCTAGATATATACCAGGTCCAACAGGGCCTACTGGACCATCTGGCGGAGCAACTGGACCAACTGGTGCAACTGGTGCAACTGGACCTACTGGACCAACAGGACCAGCAGGTCCAGCTAGTACTTCTTCAATAGAAGCTTATGGTAGTAAATATGATACTACTTCAAATAATATTAATTTAACAGCAAATCAAGAAAGTACAGTACCGCTTGGAAATACTGGACCTGTATCTAATATAGAAAGTACAAGTACAAATGCTCTTACAATAACAGAAGATGGGACATATAAAATAGATTATTTATTTCAAGGTTCATCATCTGCAGCTATAACACTTACTCTTGAATTAACTAAAAGTACAACACCTATAGTTTCATCTTCTATAACAAAAGATATAGAAGCTAATAAAGATGTAACATTATCAGGAAGTATTATAATAGATCTTCAAACTGATGATGAAATAGGTTTAGGACTTGAAGGAAGTAGTGATGCAACTATTTCACCTACAGATGGAACAAGTGCTTATATAAATATAATTAAATTAGCATAAGGAACTTAAACAAAGTTCCTTTTATATTTAAAACAATCATCTTCATGTGAATTAATAATACCTACAGCTTGCAGGTAAGAATAAATAATAGTTGTACCAACAAATTTCATACCTCTTTTAATTAAATCCTTTGATATTTTATCAGATAATATAGAATTAGTTTTATCACTTTCATATATAACTTTATCATTAGTAAAACTAATTAAATAATTTTTAAAAGAACCAAATTCTTCTTTTATACACTTAAATACTTTAGCATTATTAATACTAGATTGTATCTTTAACTTATTTCTTATTATACCTTTATCATTCATAAGTTCATTTATTTTTTCGTTATCATACAAACAAACTTTATCTAAATTAAAATTATCATAAGCCTTTTTAAAATTTTCTCTTTTATTTAAAATACATTCAAAAGAAAGACCAGCTTGAAAAGATTCTAATATTAACATTTCAAATAAGTAATTATCATCTAAAAATAAAACTCCCCATTCTTTATCATGATAATCTATATATTTTTGATTTTTTAAATTACACCAAGAACATCTTTTCATAAAATAATTAATCCTTTCTTATATAATTTTACTATTTACTAATTAAAAGGTCAAAATAATTATTTAATATTTTTTATACTTCATAAATTAAATTGTAAGGTGATAAATAATGATTATAATAAATGATAAAAAAGTAGTTATAAATAATAGTCTTGAACTTAAAAGTATACTTGAAAATGATAATAGTTATAATTATATATATTTTGGAAATGATATAACTTTAGATAGTGGAATTATAATAAATAAAAATAAAGAAAAAATTACAATAGATGGAACATATAATGATATAACTTATACGTTAAATGGTATAGATTCTAAAGATCCAAATGATACAATAAATGCCAATATGAATAATAAAAGTATAATTGTTAAAAATTTAAAAGTTATACAACCTAATAATTATGGAATAATATATACACCTCTTCATTCTGATTATAAAAATGTATATGTAACTTATGAAAATATAAATTTTAGTGGAAGTCAAATGTCTTATAATCCTTATGGAACTACAAAAATAATTGATTGTATTATTACAATTGATAGTGATGGTGAAGAAGTATGTGAATCAGATAATGTAATA
The DNA here is from genome assembly GCA_964402155.1 of uncultured Muribaculaceae bacterium. Lineage (GTDB taxonomy): Bacteria > Bacillota_I > Bacilli_A > RF39 > UBA660 > Aphodocola. The sequence goes on from CAYOAY010000020.1 coordinate 4,317, forward strand.
GTTAAAGGTGATACAACTATTATAAGCGATTCTGCTAACTATCCTATATTTGGTTTTAGAAATAATGCGTCAGTTACTCTTACATTTTTACCAAATAGTTATTGTAATATAACTAGTAGTAAAAAAGAATTTATAAACGGAACATATAAAATTAACTTTACCATTATGCATGATGCAGTAATTAATTTAACTACTTTTAATGGTTTTTCTGGTTCTACTGTTCATGGATGTAGAAATGTTTTAATAGATGAAAGAGCCACTTTTAATTTTATAGAAACTAATCACAAAAGAATTCCTATGTGGATGATATATAATAGTTTAACAATAAATGAAGGTGCTAACTTATTAGTTATAAATACATATGATAGTACTCCAACAGATAATTATAATATACACTTTAGAGGAGGTAGTCCATCTATTACTCTTAATAATCCAAATAGTATTGTTTTATATAGTAAAAATGCAGATGTATTATATAGTGACAATAAACTTAATTATTCTTTTAAAGCAAGTAGAATAAATATGTGGGATAATTCAGTAGATGTTAAAACTGCTGGTTCTATTTCTGATATTCCAACATATTCTTGGTATAAAAATGAAGACTTATTAAATATTACTGGAACTTTAACAAAAAATGTAACTACTATAACTGAAAATAATCTTACTAATGAAGAAATAAATTTACTTCCTAATTTAAGTAATTTTAGTTTTCTAAATAAAAAAGAATTTTCTATAGGTAGTTCATATATTAATATTGATCCAATAAATAAAGATAGTACTTCTATTAAAGGATATACTGAACCTTTAAGTGATGTTTTAATTAAATATAATGATATAAATGAAATAATAGAAGCAGATTTAAATGGATTATTTTCATATGATATAACTAGTTCTATTAATGATAATACCACTATAGAAATAACTACTAATAAAAAAAATAGCTTTATATATAAAACAAGAAGTATTACAGTGCCATTTAATGGTGAAATATCAATAGTTAATGCACCAAATAATATAGAGTTTTCTAATAATTCAATAAATAATAACTCATTAATCTTTTGCAAAAAAAATGAAATAAAAATAAAAGTAATAGATAGTAGAACAGAAGATAAACCTTGGTACTTATATCTTCATCTGAAAGATGAATTTTCTTCAAAAACTCATACATTACCAAATGCATTAATTTTTAAAAAATTTAACAATGAAAATGTTACATTAAATACATCCCCTTCTCTTATTTATACAGGGGTTGGAAATAATAAAACTACATTAGTTAATGATATTACTTGGTCTTTAGATAAAGGTTTATTGCTAGATTTAACTAATAAAGCTTTAAATATGAATGAAGAATATAACTGTAAAGTTATATGGAGTATTAAAGAAGATAATAGTTAAAAATAATAATATAAAAATAGAATTCACTTAAGAACTCTATTTTTTTAAACTTTTTCTTTCTTTTTTACCAACACAAGTACCATCTGTTTTATAAATAGCGACTGCACTGATATCACTTAGTCTATCTAAATATCTATCAAGCAAATCATCAATAGATATAAATTCCGGAATATCCGATTCATCTTCTATAGGATAAATATCACAAAAATTAACCATAAATGTTTCTATTTTTCTAGCAGCAGAACCTATATAATAACTATTATCCGGATAAAAATATACTATTCTATATCCTCCACCTTTTTTTTACACCAATCATTCCTACCATTAAATTCTATTAATTCTTTAATTGATATATCCATATTTATCACCTCACTAAATAAGTATACTATATTTTATATTACTTTTTTATAATATTAATTCTATTATTAAAATTTTTGTTTAAAGATAATACAAGCTTTTTCAAAGAAGTTGCTTATTCACTAGTTGAAATTGGAAAACCATACTTATATCTATCACTTAACACATAATCGTCTAAAACGTTATCTGATATGCAAAAAGCTTCTAATAAACGTTCCTTATTTCCAAGTGTAAAATAATTGATAACAGGAACTGTCACAATATTATTTTTATAGTGATAACCTCTTAGCTGTCTTTTTAATTTTTCTGCCTTTACAATATCAGGTAGCGTATTTAATTTATTATTAATATAACTAATTATGTTATTTATTTCATCAAAGGATTTAATTTCTGCTAATCTTTCTTCAGGACAAAACTCATATAATTTTTTATTATATTTATAAATAATATAAGATAAAAATTAATGACATTACTTGGTCTTTAGATAAAGGTTTATTGTTAGATTTAACTAATAAAGCTTTAAATATGAATGAAGAATATAACTGTAAAGTTATATGGAATATTAAAGAAGATAATAATTAAAAAAATCACAAAAGTGATTTTAATATCTCCAATAAGGTGCATCACAACCATAATTTATTTTTCTTCTATTTCTTATTTTACTTATAACAGAAACTTCGTTACTTAAAATTTCATATAAATTGTTATAAAATAATTTACAATGATTTTTCACTATAAAGAAATCATTGTATTTTTTTTTTGACATTAAAAGTAACAAGTACTTTTGAAGATGGATTAACACTATCTAAATTAATTGTTAAAGTATGATTATCTTCATTATATGTATATTTTGATGTTTCTGCTTTAACATTATCAATCATCACACTTTCCCTTACAAAATCAATATAATTAGTATCAATTATATCAGTTATAATAGGATTTTCATAAGACTTATTAGTTTCATTATTAATTGTTATTTTATATGTAAGATTACCATCTGCCCAGTTTTTTTTATCCGATTCTAAAGTAAGGGATAAACCTTCTATAATATTAACAACTAATGCATTAGATGTAAGAGACGTTGGTATATTATCATAATTTCCAACTGAAGATACTATATTATTTAACTCGTTCATAACATCCTCCTACAATAAAATATGTTAATAATTTAAAAAAGTTAATATAAGATAAACAAACATTCAAAATATTAAATACCTCATAAATTATTATGAGGAAGTGATATTATGGCATATGAAAATGAAATAAAAATGGCACTTGATAATGTTAAGGCAAGAAAAATGTTACATAATTTTGGTATGCATAATCTTATTGGGCCTACTGGTCCAACTGGTCCTAAAGGAACTGGATTAAACATACAAGGAACTTATAATACTGAAGAAGAATTAATTAAAGAACATCCAACAGGAGTAGATGGAGATTGTTATATTGTAGGTGGAATGCTTTATACTTGGGATAGTAATAATAATACTTGGACTAGCGCAGGAAATATAGAAGGTCCAACAGGTCCTAAAGGAGATAAGGGAGAATCTGGACCAACTGGTCCTAAAGGCGATACCGGAGAAAAAGGTGAAAAAGGAGATATTGGTCCAACTGGACCTAAGGGCGATACTGGAGAAAAAGGAGATACCGGGCCAGTAGGGCCTAAAGGAGATGCCGGAGATAAGGGTGATACTGGACTTACTGGTAATATTGGTCCAACTGGTCCAACTGGGCCTAGAGGAGGTCCAAGTCCAACAGGATATGATGCAATAGCATTTGTAAGTCTTGTAGATACCAAACAAGAAGGTGTTGTACAATTTGGTAGTTCAAAAATTATACCTAGTAATAATGATTATATTTCAAGAGAAAATAATACTGATATAACTATTAAAAAAACAAGTACATTTGAAGTAGTATTATGTGGAAGAATATCTGGAGTTACAGAAACAACAGGTGCATCATTTTCTTTAGTAGATAAAGATACTGGAAATGTTATAAATGATTTAACATTCAAATTAGATGCAGGTAAAACAGCAGACATGGATTTTTCTGAAATGGCTGTTATAGATATACCACCTTCTAATTTACAAATTAAAACAACTATTACAGGTGATAAATCAAATGAAATTAATTTTACTTTAATGAATATATTGTTAAAAAGTTATACTATGTAAAGGTGCTTTATAGCACTTTTTTTAAGCTAAGTAATTATTTTAAAAAAATACAAACACATAAAATACTTTGAAAGGAGATGATTTTTATAAAAAATTGTAATAATAACATAATAGATAATTTTTTAGATGAATTTAATAAATATAAATGTATTCCATTTAGATATATAAATTCTAATAACCCTTCTGATAAGATAGAAATTGGTGATGTTAAAACTATAAATTATGATGAAGAAGCTAAAATAATAGATGAAAAAAATGGTAATACTCATACACTTAATTTTTATATTCCAAAAGGAATGGATGGTGAAAGTAGCACTTTAAGTGTTGGAACTGTTACAACTGGATTACCAGGTGATGATGCAAAAATAATAGATAATGTTAAAGAATTAAATCATACTTTTGACTTTGTAATTCCACAAGGACCAACTGGACCTGCAGGACCAATTACTCCATCTTCTTTAGAAAGTACTTTCTTTTCTGATTTTAATGATGTAACAAAAGATGATGAATTATTATTTAATAATATTTGGATAATTCCAAATGATTTAAAAACATTTAATGTCATAGATAATAAACAAGTTAAAATAATACCTGGAATATATGAAATTAGTGTATCAGGATTAGCTAGTGGTATAGATGAAAATAATGAAGCAGAAATTTATTTACAAACTATACAAGGTACTGCTATAAAAGACTTAAGCTTTAAATTTCCTAAAGGAAATATTTCTTATTCTTACTTTTCTAAAAATACAATTTATAGATTTGAACAAGAAACCACTTTAGAGATAAAAACTAATATAACAAGTGATAATAATAACTCTCTTATTACTATATCTGCTCTTAATTTAATACTTAAGAAAATACATGAATAGTTATGGGAATATAATATTATCACTATTTTATTTAACTAATAAAATATAACTGAGAGGAGATAAAAATATGAATAATAATTCTTCTAATAAAAATACATGTAATAGTGGTATTTTAGATAATGCTATTATGGAAATTAAGAAAAATAAATGTTGTAAATATATATTACGTCCTAGTGATACTATTACTATAGGAGAAACTATTACTGCAAATCCTGGAGAAGAAGCTAAAGTAATAGATAAAAAATTAAACAATAATCATAATTTAAGTTTTATTATACCTAAAGGTCAAGATGGTTCTTCTATTCCTAATAAAATTAAAGCAGCATACATAGTTAGTTTTAATTTTGACTATCCAAATGATGGTCTAGAAGTACAAGCAAAAAAAAGGTTACCACTTGAAAGAAAAGAACTTGATACAGATAATATTTTAGTATTAGATAGTAATAATAATACTATTAAATTTAATCAAATAGGTAATTATAAAATAAATATTACTGTAAATGTTAGAATACCTATATCAAATGATATTAAAAATGATTTTGTAACTTTAGCATTTAGGAAAATAGATACTGATAATATTTATATAGCTAATAGTCTTATATATAAATTTGATGATATAAAACAAGTTAATTTACAAGGAATTATTGCCATAAATGATATTAATGAATCATATGAATTAGTAAACTTATCTAATAAATCTATTTATTTAAATACTCCAGATTTATTAAATATAAATTCTAATTCTTATTTTACTAATAATTCTATTACTATGATTATAGAGTACTTAGGTAGGTAATTTTATGAATAAGAAAAAAGTATGCGTTTATGCAATAAGTAAAAATGAAGAAAAATTTGTTAAAAGATGGTATGAATCTGTTAAAGAAGCTGATGGGATATTTGTACTTGATACAGGTTCTACTGATAATACAGTAAATTTATTAAAAGAATTAGGAGTAAATGTAATAGTTAAAGAAATAAAACCTTGGAGATTTGATGTAGCTAGAAATGAATCTTTAAAATTAGTTCCTAAAGATTATGATATTTGTTTATGCATTGATATAGATGAAGTTATAAGTCCTGGATGGAAAGATAAAGTAATAGAGCTTTTTAAAGAAAATGTTAATCATTTAAGATATATTTATAATTGGAGTCATGATAAAAATAATAAACCTTTAGTTAGTTTTTATTATGAAAAAATACACTCAAGAAATAATTTTAAATGGATAAATCCTGTTCATGAAGTATTAGAGTTTACTGGTAAAAAGGAAGTATTTGAAACTACTGATGAAATAGTTGTAGATCATTATCCTGATAATACTAAATCAAGAAGTAGTTATCTTTCATTATTAGAATTATCTGTTAAAGAAAATCCATATAATGATAGAAATGTACACTATTTAGGTAGAGAATATATGTTTCATAAAAAATATAATGCTGCAATTGATACACTTATTTATCATCTTTCCCTAAAAAATGCAACATGGAAAGATGAAAGATGTGCATCCATGCGTTTTATTGCTAGATGTTATAAATATTTAAATAGATATGAAGAAGCTAGAATGTGGCTTGATAAAGCTATAAAGGAAGCAACATATTTAAGAGATCCTTTAATAGAAAGAGCACTTTTAGAGTATGAACTTAATAATTATATAGATGTTAAAAAGTATTGTTTATTAGCACTTAATATTAAGACTCATACTAAATCATATATAAATGAACCATTTAGTTTTGATTATACTGTATATGATCTACTTTCTATAAGCAATTATTATTTAGGTAATATAGATGATGCTTTAAAATGGATTAATATTGCTATAAGAATGGATCCTGATAATAAAAGATTATTAGATAATAAAAAAATTATTGAAAAAGAAAAGGAATATAATTAATAAAAACACTTTTAATAGTTTATTTAAAATTATTAAAAGTGTTTTTTGCTATAAAATAATTCATAAAATTAGTAAATATACTAATGTTTATTACCACTAACAAAAATCCATCACATTTTTCCATATATTTCAATCTTAACAAATCACAAAATTCCAGTATTCTTTTACCTTGAATATCACATTTTTTCAAAAAAAGATAAAATCACATAAAAAAACATTCAATTTTTATAAATTAAATGTCTTTAAAATATTTATAGTTATAAATACCATAATTTTTTATTATTTTTTCTAACTTCTTTAATAACTCCCCCACCAATTAAACGCATATCATCATAAATAGCACACACTTGTCCTAAAGTTACCATCTTTACTTCTTCTTTATAATTAACTAATAATTCATTATTATCCAATAATTTTATACTAACTGGTACCTCTTTTTGTCTATATCTAAATTTTGCAGTTAAATTATTATTATCAAAATCATTATCAAAAAGATTAGCATTTTCTAATATACATGATGTAGAAGTTAAATATGAAGTATCACTACCAACTGCTACATATAATATATTTTTTAAATTATCTTTACCTACTACAAACATTCTATCCGTATTACCACCAATATTAAGTCCTCTTCTTTGTCCTATAGTATAATGAAATAATCCATTATGAGTACCTTTTTTTTCTTTAGTTACAATATCTACAACCTCACCTTTATTATCTTTTATATTACTTGATATATATTCTTTAAAAGTATTATTTATAAAACAGACATCTGTTGAATCTTTTTTAGTTGCAGTAATTAAATTATTATCTAAAGCAATTTTTCTAACATAAGATTTATCTATACCCTCTAAAGGAAATAATATACTATCTAACTGTTCCTTTTTCATTTCACATAGAAAATATGTTTGATCTTTATTTTCATCTTTACTTTTATATATCTTTTTATCTATTACTTTAGCATAATGACCAGTTGCCATATAATTACAATTAAATTTTTTCATTTGTTCATATAAAAAATTTAATTTAACATATCTATTACACATAACACAAGGATTAGGAGTAATACCCCTTTTATAATCTTCTAAAAACTTATCTATAACTTTTTCTTTAAATTCTTTTCTATAATCTATTACGTGATGTTCTATATTTAATTTTTTACATACTAAAGATGCATCTATAGGATCAAAATCATCAGTAAACTTAAAAGTTATTCCAATAACTTCATAACCTTCATTTTGTAATAATACAGCTGCAACTGATGAATCAACACCACCACTCATTCCAACTACTACCTTTTTTTTCATTACTTCACTTTCTTTCATATAATATTTATATCATGTAAATTAGACAAAATATAATTAACAGATGTATTTATAAATTTATTTACTATATCCATATCAAATACATAAGATTTACTTTCTTTAGAGTTTTCAATTATAATACCAGCTTTATCTATAATTACTTTTATTTTATCCATAGGTATTTCTTTAATTATATTATTAAATCTTGGCACTTCTTCATAAAAAATACTTAAATCTAAATTGTATTCATCTATTAACTTTATATTTAAATTAGTATAATCATTATAAAAATAATTTCTCTTTTTTATAGGTTCAACATTTTCTATATCTCCATTTAACTTATATATAACACCATTTTTATAAAAATCAGGTTCAAAATATTTAAACCATAAATAATCAGTATATAAATGAATATAATAACCAAGTACAAAATCATCAGTTAAATCTTTTTTATATTTATCTAAAAATTTATTTAAATCTGGCAAAGTTTCATCTGTTTCTTGGAAATGAGAATCTTTTTTTGACAAATTTAAATGCTTTGCTATATCAGGTGCTATACTTCCTATTAATATTGCTTTACTATTTCTATTTATTTTTTTATTAATTTCATTAGCTACTACAATATGTATCATACTACTTGCCATTTATAAATCACCTTCTATGCTTAATTATATCATGTATTATAATTATTTTTAATAGTTTTTAATTCTTAGAAAGCATAAAATTTGAATGAATATTTTAATACACCATTAAAAAATGTAATGATAAAATAAGTCTTTCAAACATCAAACTTATAAAATATAAAAAAACTAGGTTTTTATTTTATCTCAAAAGATATTATACTTAAACCTAGCTTATTTAAAAATGTCTTGTTTTAGATATTTTGTTTTCTTCTATAAGTATAAATTCCAATAGCACCTAATCCTACTAAAGAAATAATACCAGTTACTACATATAATAATATATTATCAGATGTTTTAGGATTTGCTTCTTCTTTTTCTAATTGTGCTACTATAAACTTTGTTTCAACTTCTTCACCATCAGAGAATTCTACTTTGAAAGTATGTTCTCCAACTTTTAATGTATCTAAATAACTTTGATTTAAAACAATTATTGTACTACCACTTTCTGATGTATAATTATTTCTATCAACTAATTTACCATCAACATACACTGAATTATTAAATACACTATAATCTGCATCAATTCTAAATCTTAATTCTTTATCTTTTGATATTGTATAAGTTTGATTAGCACCTTCTAAAAAGTTATATACTATTTTTTCAACAATTACTTCAACTTCTAAATTCTTTGTTATATTAGATATTGTTAATGTACCATCAACTAATTCCTTACTTTGTCCATCAACTAATACTTTAACTATTTTATAACCACGACTTGCTGAAATTACAAAATCTTGATTATCTCCATAATTAACATTAACAACTCCATTAGGTGTAATAGTAGCATTTACATTATCTTTTACTGTTATTGTAAATGGGATTTTCTTATATGTTACAACTACATTTTTATCTTCATTCATTGTAAGTTCTAACTTATTGTTAGTTATTGTAGTTTCTACATTATTAACTAAAACTTTATCAATCATAAATCCAGTATTTGGTGTAAAAGTAATAGTTTTTTTAGTATTAGGTAAAATATTACTTATTGACTCTGATATAGTTCCACCAGTTCCATTTACACTAGTTGTTAAATCATATTTAGCTTCTTCAACTTTCATATATTCATATGATTCCATTGTATTTGAATAAACACTACTTGGTATGGCCTCAATAGCACTTATCGTTCTATCATTTATTTTCATTTCTTTATTTAAAGTAGTATTACCAATATATAAAGCTGATGTATTTGGAATTATATCATTAATTTTATAATCTAGTGTATAGTGATTATTTTTAGCTAAAAGACCATTTTTACTCTTCAACATTAATTTTTTAAAATTCAAGTCTATATCAAGTTTTGGATCGGTATTTAGTGTTCTACTCATTTCAATTATACCTCCAAATAAAGCACCTGTTGCAAGTTCTTCATTTTCATAAATTTCAAATGTACCATCATTAATTTCAAAATTAAACTCTACATTATTATGCCATGCATTTTTATTTACTTCTGTCAAATAGAATAATGAATCTAAAGGAGCATATTGACTATTTGCTTTACCTGTTTTAATATAATTTCCACCATCAATTACCAAATTATATGATTGTTCAGCAGTATTATTACTTATCTCTTTACCCATATTTAACATTAAAATCATAATAATGTTATCTATTTTACCAGTTTTACCCTCACTAGAATCCTTAATAGTTAATGTTCCAGTATTGCAATAACTATAATCTTGGATTTTTACACCATATGCTATACCAATACTACCATATTCATTTTTTAATTCAATGGTATGACCATTTAAATCTATAGTTAATCCATCCTCAACTATTATCTGCAATTGAGCATCGTCATCTTCTTCATCTTCGACAACCAAGTCTTGTAATGATATATCAGCACCTAGTACAATCTCAGTTACATCTTTTTCTTGTCTTTGAACATATTTCATAAAATCTTCAACAGTTGTTGCAGTAACAGTCTTTGCTTTAACATTTGTGGCACTAAACATAAGCAAGCATACAAACAAAAACACCCCTAAAATTTTTTTAATATTCTTCATTTTTTATACTCCTTCTCTATTATGGAGTATAACACATAAATTAATTATATGTCTACTTTTTTTGACATATAATCCAAATAACTTTTAAATATATTTTAAACATTTTACTATATAATTATCTTTTTTAGTACTCTTTACTATCCCTACAAATTTATACTTACCAAAACGCCTTATACTAAATATATCATTTTCCTTTAAAATATAAGAATTTTTCAAAACAACATCATAATTAACTATAACCTCTTTATTTTGCAGCTTTTCTAATGCTTTAGCTCTAGATGAATTTATAATAGCTGATACTATACTATCTAATCTAAGACTTGATACTATTATATTAAATTCTTCATAAGCTCTTTTATAATTATCTAAAATACTTAACGAAACTTCTTCTATAGTAACTCTATTTTTTCCTATTAATTTTAAATTATCTTTTATATAATCTTTCATATTATAAAGTACATATACATAATAATAATTATTATATAAAACTATATCACCAAAATATGATGAATCTATATTTAAAGAAAATAAACTACCTAATATATCTTGATGTTTTAAGTTTTCCACAGTATTAATCTTTAAAAGTGAAATTTTAGGAATTTTTCCTGTGTATAACATTACTTTTTCACTTTCTTTATATGGATAATATATTTTATATTCATCTTTTTTTAATTTAGATGTTACTTGTTTTAACTCTTTTGCATCTAAAAATAAAGTATTTTTATCATTTCTTATTTTTTCTACTAAATTATTAATTTTATATGTATCTGATTTCATAAATTTCACCTTAAATATTATAGCATAACAATTAATATATATGATAAAATATAACTTACAAAGGAGTTTTGATTATGAAATTTGCTGATTTAGAAACATTATCTTTATATATTACTGATAAACAAAATAAAAATGATTTAGAATTTATTAAAAAACTTTTTCATGATGAAAATATTAAAAAATGGGTTAAGGGTATTTCTAATATTTTATCTGAAAATATTAATAAGGACTTTTTTGGTTCCGGATTTATTGTTAAATTAAATGATGAATATATAGGATATGTTGGTATAGGAAATATTAATAAAGAAGAAAGATGTGTTTATTTAAGAGCAGGTATTTCTAATGATAAAACCGGTTTAGGCTATGGAAAAAGAATATTAAGTGAAATAACAAATTATATATTTTCTAATTATGATATGGTTGAAAATATTAAATTAAAAATAAATAAGGAAAATATTCCAAGTTTAAGAACTGCTAATTCTTGTGGGTATATATGGCTAAATGATGATTTTTATATAAAATATAATCCATATATAAAAAGGATATAAAATGAAATAATTCTTTTATATCTTTTATTTTTTTAAATAAATATAACTAATAATAAAAATTCTATACTACTAATTATAAATCAATTATCGTGCTTAAAATTGAAGTTGATTCTTCCCCATCACTATATTTAATATATGCTTTATTATCAACAACATCTAAGGAAATAATACTAAAAATGTAAGGAGTATCAAGTTTTTCTAATTTATTATTACTGTATTTATAAAGTGATGTTGAAGATTCATATGTTAATTCTATTAAAATACCACCATCATATTCATAACCATATAATCCTTCATAATAATTTACATCTAAATCAAATGCTTTAGTATTTCCTTTACCATCATATAAGTAAAAAGTTTTTAAATTATTTTCTTCAGAACCAAAATACGAAGTGTTCTTATAATATAATAGCTTATTATCATAAATCCCTATTACATTATAATAATAATTTTTATCTATTGTTTTAAACTTTTTTCCATTATAATACAATAATTTACTACCTTTTCTTTTATAATCATTTGAAACTATTGTTATAATAAATCCGTTTTTTGCTACTTTTGAAATACTTGATGATGATACTCTATTAATTGTAAAAACTTTTTTTAGTCCACTATCAGTTACTTTAAAATACGTATAATTATTTTTATCTCTTAACTTATTTTTGTATTTAAAAGTACTTATATATAAATCATCATCAATCATGGTAATTTCACAATGATCATGTTTTTCTTTAGTTATTTTATTAACCTTTAATGTATCTAAATTATACTCATATACATTACTAGCTGGTATACCATATACTTTATTTTTATAAAGTATTGCCCTATTTAAATAATAACCATCTTTAAATATTTTTATTTTTTTATTATCTTTTATTTTATATATATTTCTTCCACTATAAGTAATAATATAATCCTTATACTTTCCTAATATCTTATGAGGATTGTTAACCATCTTTTTTATTTCTTTTGACTTAAAATTATAATTATATAGTATATTACTACTTACATAATAAATATTATAATCTTCTTTCCATAATGTAGTAACATTACTAGCTAATTTAGTTATATTACCATCTTTATTATATAAAAGTTCATCACCATTATAATACAATATGCCACCATCTATTTTTTCGGCCACATTAATTTTATGAAATTTAGAAGTATCCTTTTTAATTTTTTCAAATTTTATGTTACTAAAACAACCTGTTATAAAAAATAAAGTTAAAATAAATGCTAAAATTTTTTTCATATATCCTCCATAAACCATTTATATTATCTATTTTCATTATAACATATTATTATATTTTTAGTTTTATTATACAAGAAAAACAAAAAATAAA
>CAYOAY010000021.1:0-17238 GCA_964402155.1 uncultured Muribaculaceae bacterium
GTAAATAGAAATTTGCTCAAAACTAAAGACTTTTCGTCAGAAATTTGGTACAATTTAGTTGGTGATATATTTTGAAGAAATTTACTATGATAGATGAAAACTTTATATGTGATAATTGCTCTAAACAAGTTAATAAATTAAATTACACAGCAAGAGATCACTGTCCTTTTTGTTTATATTCTAAACATGTAGATATAAATCCTGGAGATAGATTAAATACATGCAAAGGACTTTTAAAACCCATTGATATAGAAAAATTTAAAGATACATATAAAATTATATATAAATGCAGTAAATGTAACAAAACACATAAAAATATCATGGCAAAAGATGACAATATGGACTTAATAATTGAATTATCAAAAAAAAATTAGCCTATGCTAATTCTTTTTTTGATAAATGATACACTTGCTAAGAAATTAATTCCATCATCAGAATAACGTTCATAAACATCAACATCATATTTATTATTATTAATTATTTCTTCTTCAAATTCATATAATCTTTTTAAAAGATTTATATCTCCAATTTTACCAGAAGCCCCTATAACATAATATAGACCATTCGTAAGTGCATTTTCCAAATTATTTTTTAAATTCAAATCATCAATACTACTTAAAAAAACATTTTTATTATTACCCATAATTTACCATCCTTTTTTTAATGTGGTAATTCAAATATTATCATTATGAATAATAATATTCAAGTGTTTCGTCATTTATCATCATTATTCGACAACTTTTTGGTATCAACATTATTAATAGCTTCAAATCTTTTGGATATTTTATCAGTTGTAATATGAATGTCATTAGCATCACGACTAACTGCATCAATGCTTCTAGATAATTTATCCCATCTTTCTTTATATCTACCAAAATCAATAGATAATTTATTTAACTCTTCATGAATAACGTTAGTATATTTATCTTTTTCTATATTTCTTATTATAAGTTCAATTGTAGTTAAAGTACTCATTAAAGTTGTTGGAGATGCAATCCATACTCTTTTTTTATAAGCATAATCAATAATATCTGGATGATATGCATTAACCTCAGCAAATAAAGCTTCTGCAGGTAAAAACATTATAGCTTGATTGCTTGTTACATCTTTAATTATATATTTAGTAGATATTGCATCTATATGCTTTTTAACATCCAATTTAAATTGCTTTTCAGCTAATTGCCTTTCTATACTTGTCTTTTTCTTATCTATCATTACCCTATAGTTTTCTAAAGGAAACTTAGAATCAATTGCAATTGTTCCAAGTGGTTCAGGAGCAAATAAAACACAGTCAGCTATAACACCAGTTTGAAAAGTATACTGCATTTTATATACCTTATCATTTCCATCACCAAAAACACTTACTAATATTTGCTTTAAATTAACTTCTCCAAATATACCACGAGTTTTTTTATCAGTTAAAATTGACTGTAGTGATACTATATCAGTAGATAAACTTTCTATCTTTTTTTGAGCCTCATCTATTTTAGATAATCTTTCAATTACAGATGTAAATGTTCTATTTGTTTTTTCAAAATTAACATCTAATCTTTCATTTACATGATCATTTATTTGATTTAACCTTCTTTCTATCTTTTCATTTAACTTATCAAAATCAGTATTTAAAGAAGTATTCACATCATTTTTAAATGCACCAAGTTCTTTTACAACACTAGTTTCTAACCTTCCTAATCTTTCTGTTATATTACTTTCATTAATATTTTTAGTTATCGAAAAAATTACTAATATTACTATTAAAATAAGTAAACCAATTATTATATATTCCATATTCTTACCCTTTCTTTCTATTTTTTACTAACACCATAATTATATCAATCATACGTTTGTTTGTAAATATATTTTTTAAAAGAAACTCAAAATCAAGAGTTTCTTATATTGTAATCAATTCCTCCGTTAATACTATAGCAATTATATCCTAACGCATTTAATATTTTACTTACTGATAAACTAGTATATCCTTTTTGACAAACTAAATAATATGTATCAAATTTATTTAAGTATTTTTCTGGATTTCTTAATAAATTCATTTTAGAAATATTAATACTGCCTGGTATATTTTTCTGATTAAATTCATACTCACTTCTTATATCAATTATATTATTACTATTTATTTCATTTAAATTAACTTGCATAATATCACCATATTATAATATGAAAAAAGGCACCTTTAAAAAGTGCTCTTTACTCAAAAAATTCATCAAAAAAATCATCATCATTATTGTTATTATCTTTATTCATTATTTTATTTATTTCTTCTTTATTTGTATATACTTTATTTAATGGTTCAATAACATCTTTTTTGTCTATAGAAGATAAATCATCTTTAGGTTTTTCTTCTAATTCTTCATCAAAGGATAAGTCTTCAAAATAATCATCCATTATATCATGACTAATATTTTTATTTTCATCTATTTTTTCTTCATCAACAAGTGGCTTTAAAGATGATTTTTCTTCGTTTTCAATAGCTATATTATTATTCTTTTCTTCTTCCTCTAGCTCTTTTATTTTAGCATCTATTTTCTTAACTATTTCATCTATATCTAATTCATCATCTTGCTTACTAACAGGACTATTTATATTACCAAATGGATTATCTACTTTAGTACCATCTAAAGGCTTACTAGTCATATTATTACCAAATGGATTTGATGCAAATGGATTATTATTAGAAGAACCAAAAGGATTAGAAGGAAATGAACTTACTCCCCCAATAGAAGGTTGCCCAAACATTTCATTTCTTTGTTCTTCTCTTTTTTTCTTTACAAATTCTCTAATATCAAATAGTTTAATTGGTCTTTGCTCATGAGATGGTAAATTAGCTTTAGGAATTTCACTATTATTTTTTCCATAACCAAAGTCAGTATTCCAAAATGGTAAAAACTTTGTTCTAAGTGGTGGAAGACGGTGCTTTAATATAAGCACTTCATCTTGTTTAAATCTTTGAAGTTCTGTAACAGTAATAAGTGGTCTTGTTTCTTCTTTTTTATCTTTACCAACTTTTACAATTTTATCTCCACATAATTTACTTATTTCTTCTAGTGCTGATAACTCACCGGTTAATAGATACAAAATATTACCACAGTTACCACGTATAGTTTCAGCATCTTCATTACCATAAACTTGTTTTAACTGAGCAAAGTTTTGAATAATCATAGTCATTCTAATTTGTCTTGAACGAGCTGCTGTAATCATAGTTGTAATATCTTTAAACTTAGGCATATTAGCAAACTCATCAAGTAAAAAATTAGTTCTAACAGGAAGCTTTCCACCATGTCTTTGAGCAACTGCAATTAAAGATTCATAGCACTGTTTAACAAATATTGTAGCAAGTGCATGATAAGTTGTTTTTTCATCTTGTATGATCATAAATACAGCAGTTTTTCTTTCACCTATAGTTTCCATATCAAAATCACTTCTAGATAACATTTCAGCTAAGTTTTGAGTAACTGCAAAGACCTTTATTTTCTGCTTTAATACTGAATCTATTGAATTTTTTGTATCTTGCGGTGCATTAATTGTACCAAGTGCATTAATAGCTGCAGGACCTGCTGGATCTTTCATTTTAAAATATTCTTTTAAATAAGTTGATGCACCGATTTTCTCATCACCAACTGTCATCATTAGGTTAACAGTTGAAATACTTACCTCATCTTCACTAGCATCTTCAAACATACCTAGAGAAAGTCCTGTCAAATAATCCGCTGCAGAATTAGTCCAAAATGGATCATCTGCCTTTTCATCAGTTGCTATATTAATAGCCATATCATTTAATAATTCATTAGCTTTATCTTGATTGCCTTCTTTATAATATTTATAAGGTAAAGTATAAGGATTCCAACAACTTCCATCTTTAGGATTACGAAAATTAACAACAATTACATCATATCCTAAGTTTCTTAGCATCTCACCATTTTTTTCATATATTTCACCTTTAGGGTCAGTTATAATCATTGATTCGCCCTTTTTAGCCAATAAATTAACTAATGGATTAATAACCATTTGAGTTTTACCAGAACCAGTTGCACCAATAACAAGCGAATGAGCTTCCCCATTATCAACGTATACCAAATTCTTTTTCTTATCATAAACTAAAGGAAACCCAGCTGCTGTTGATTCTTTTGCAGTAATCTGAACAGGTTTTACATTTTCAAATTTTTTATATTCATCTTCCTTAGCAAATCTTCCAAAACCATCTTCTTTTTTACCTTGTACTATACCAAAACCTTTTTCTGTTGTAAAAAATCTAGATGATACACTAAAAGTTAATACAACAACAGCAAGTATCCAAAACACAATTGTGTATAATAAATATGGTGGGAAAAATGCTGGTATTATATTAAAAGACCAATTAATATGATTATTTACTATTTCTAATTCTGAGTCAGCAACATGATATAAATTAACCACAAGCATTGCTACAACAACTAATAATAATAAACATCCCCATATATATGCAACTATATCTTTATGATCTGCTCTAAATTTTAGCTTCATACTAAAGCCTCCTTTATCCCCTTCATATAAAAACATTATATCAAATATTTTAAATATTTTACATATTTTTATTAATAATCTAATTTTTTTGATTTATATTTTTTTACTAACATATAACAAATAACTACTAAACCTACTAAAATAATAGAAGATACTGCTATTTTTAACAAAATATTTATCTTTTCATTTTTAATATTATTTTGATTTAATTCTTCTTTATTTATTTTTAAATAAAACTCTTTACTATCTAATGTATTTTTATCAAAATTCCAAGTATATGTATTATTACTTACTAAATCAGAACTACTTTCTACTGCTTTAATAGGAAGTGTTATGCTAAAACTTACATCATCTAAAGAAGGCCATGAAGTGCAATCCCTGCAATAAGATATATGATTAGTTTCATTTTTTATTTCATAATATAATTCATCTTCAGTGCAGCTTATTTTCTTATATAAATACTGTGTAAATAAATTATTTTCAATATATTTACAAATATTATCATAATTATTAGTAAATTCTAATTTACTTATATCTTTATTAAAAACTATATTCTTACTATAGCCTCTAAGATTTAAAGCTGAATTATAATTATCTAAAACTAAATTTATATAATTATCAAATTCAACTTTATCTAAATTATTGGTTGCAACATCAATTACTACTTTTTCTTTTATAGAACCATCATTTTTCATAATAATTTCACCCTTAGATGTACAACCACTTAAAGTAATTAACAACAACAAACTTACTATTATTTTTTTTATACTCATATTATCTCCTAATACTCTATTTTTTTACTTTTATATTTATTATATAAATCAATTACTATAATGCCTATAACTCCTATAATTAAAATAATTATTAATATAGCATATTTATTTTCTTTAGAATTAACATCTATTATATTTGTATTTTTTTTACTATCATTAATTTCAAACTCTAAACTAAACTTATTTTCTTTATTATTATCAAAATTCCAAGTATATGTATTACCATCTACGCTATCAGAATTACTTTTAATAGCTTTATTAGGCAAAGTAATATTTAAAGTACCATAACTTATTTCAGGTGGCATAAAACAATCATTGTCGCATACAAAATATATGACAGTACCTGTTATTTTATATCTACTTTTATCTTTAACACAACTTAAATCATTTGATATATATTTTAACTTAGAATTATTAATTGAAGCACATATATCATTATCATGATTTTTATTTAATTTAATACCAATATAATCATCATTATCAATATTAGATATCCCATAACTTTTAATATCAACCTTATATTGTTCTAGCATTTCGTTTATATAGTCATTATATGATATATCAGTAAATAAATTTTTAGATTCTTTTATACTTAATAATTCATTAGTAGATGAATTATTAATACTTATATCCAAAGTAGCACTACAACCAGATAAGAAAATTATCAAAATTAATAATATATATTTTTTCATAGTTAGTCTCCTTTACTCTGATTTACCAACATAAGATATATTTTTATTTATATAATTAGCTGGATTCATTAATCCTTTACCTAAAGTTTGCTTTGCAGTTTGCCTTCCATTTTTATTAAGTAAAGCAGTGTTTTGGAGCTCGAGGTGTAAATGTGGTCCAGTTGAATTTCCTGTATTACCACTAAGACCAATCAAACTTCCTTTATCAACAACATCATCTACATTTACTTTTCTTTCACTTAAATGTGCATAAACAGACTTATATCCATTTCCATGATCTATTGTAACATATATTCCATACCCATTCTTACTACATATACTTTGTCCTAAACAATTATAAGCATAGTCTCCAACATTAATTACTTTGCCACTATCCATTGCATAAATTTCTGTTCCAGAAGAAATTGCTAAATCAATAGCTCCGTGTGGAGCACCATACCCGTGTGGAGAACTAGAACAATAATTTGGAAAACATTTTGCATTTCCCATATTACTAAAGTCCCGTGTATCTTTAAGACCAAATGGACTGCTTAAAGTACCAGATTGAAGTGATTTGCAGTATTTATTCTTTATTTCATCAGACTTACCTCCTGTAAATAAATGAAATTTTCTACCTGACATATATTTTCTCATCTCTGATATTGTTATATTATTTTTAAATGGATTATTTAAACTATTAGTCATAGGATCTGCAATTATTAATTTATTATCAGCTGTTATACCTTTTATAACAAGATAATGACCACTAGTTACGGTAGACCATCCCGCACCTACATTTGCAATTATTAGTCCACCAGAACTTAATGTATTTATAATTTTACTATCAGCATTTGAAGAAGTATCTGATGCTGCTAAAGATTCATAATTCAAACCATATTTTTTTGAAGCTGAACTAAAATATTCTGAACTAGTACCAGATATATTACTGCCACAATATCCACCTTCTTTTGCTTCATTCATAGTTTTTATTGGATCAAATGAATCATCTACTAAATTAGCTAACACCATAGCCATAGAAGTAACACCACATCCACTAGAACTTATAGTAGAGCCATCATTTCTTCCACAAAATGCTTGCTTATAACTTCTTTGAGAATAATAAATAAACTCTTCATCGGATATAGAACAAGATTTACTAGATACTTCCGAACATGCATTAGAAACCTGCATTAACTCTTCAGTTTCTATATTTTTAATTACATACCTACTATCACTATAATAGCTTTTTAATATAGCTAAATAGCCAGAACCATTCTTTGCATCTTTATAAGCTTTATTTTGTAATAAGCAGTTTCCCTTAGTACAATAATCATTATAACTACTTGCTAAATAAGCAGAATAATACCCCTTTGATTTATCATCATAAATAAATTCTGAAGCCGTTTCATCATACCATTTCGATAAATTACTAATTTCTCCTTCTGATAATGCTCCTTTAACATTTTTAGTTATTTCACCTGTAGGATCATTTTCTATTAAGTCATGAGCATACTTACTGCCAGATAAACATCCATCATAAACATCACAAAAACACTGATCATAAGTATTATTTCTCATATAAAATATAGTTTTATTTCCATCTTGTAGTGTTTTATATCCCATTGATGCTTTACTATTAGATGATCTTGCTAAAACAAAACTTTTAGCTGCTATCATAGCAGTCTTAGCAAAATCTTCATCTTCTATATATGAGCCTACTTCACAGTATGCAACACCCATAGTATATCTTTTTAAATCAAGACCATTACCATTATTATAATCATCTGTATTATAAGAAGTTTTAGCATTTTTTATATCTTCAAATTTTGTTGCAGTAGTATCTTTTAATACAACATAAGCTTCACCCTTAATCAAATCAGATCCATCTGAATAACCTAAACTATTAGTAGATGAAGAACATACTCTATTTTCATATATATAACTAGTAAATGACTCTTTTAATTCCAATAAATCATCTAATATAGCATCAGCAAACTCACCTTTCTTATCATTATCTACTAAAGCAAATAATTCTTTATACTCCTTATTATCTTTAAAGTATTTATCTTTTAAAAATTCTTTACTTTCATCAATACTTTTACCATTTAAGTGTTTTAATAAATATTTATATTTTCTTCTATATCTATATTTTCTAAAATATTCAAGATAAATATCATCACCAACTTCAGTTTCACATTCTTCATCCACACAATCTTCTTTATCATCAGAATCTTCAGAAACATCTTCATCTTCACTATCTTCATAATTTTCATTAGGATCCAATATATTACCACTTGAATTTATATAATATTTTACTGTATCACTTTGAAGTGTATCATAAAAAGGATATATAACCGTTACCATAGCAAGCGCCGCATCACTATTTGGATATTTTTCGTGCAAAGACCTAAGTTTTTGTAAATATTTAATATCTTTTTCACTATAACTTTCTTCTTCACTATTGACATTAAATTTTCCAGGAAAAATTGAAAACCATATTGTAACAATTAATAAAGTAATTAAACATACTCCTAAAAGTACTCCTAATGCGATTAAAATCCATTTAGTTTTTTTTATTGTTTTAGGATCAGCTAATTTTTTTACAGTATTAACTGCTTTTCCTACTTTACTTTCATTAAATTTTTCAGTAGCTTTATTTTTTATACCTTGTTTTGCTTTATCTTTAAGACTTTTTCCAGAAGCTTTTGCTTTGTCTTTTAAGTTGCTACCGACATTCTTAGCTCTTAGTTTTGCTTCATTCATGCTTCTAGGTTTGTTATCCCATTTTTGCTTTGCAGCATCTTTCTTTTGCCTTAAACTATCTGGTACTTGCTTTGCCTTTTCTTTAGCATTATTAACTTTATCTTTAGCATCATTATATTTATTTTTTATATTTTCTGGTGTATTTTTTATTTTATCTTTAGTATCATTTATTTTATTTTTAGTATCGTTTATTTTATCTTTTAAATTTTTAGGATTATCTTCTCTACTATTTAAATTTTCAGGTTCATCATTAAAATTTTCTTTATTATCACTTATATCTTCAATGTCATCAGGTAAACTTTCATTTGAATTTTCATTAGCATTATTTCTTTTATCTTTACCATATAAATCATCACTTACATCTATTAATTCGTCTGATAAATTAGAGGATTCTAAACTATCTTGTGAAGAATTTTTTTCATCTTTGCTTTCTTTTGCACTACTAAAATTAATACTTACATTCTCAGGTTTTATCTCTACTTCTATTTCACCATCAAAAGAGAAGTTATCTAATTCTACTTGTTCTAAATTATTTTTTTTATTCTTCTTTGAATCCATCTAAAATCACCTACAATACATTCAAATTATATCATAAGAATTTGCAAAAAAAAAGTGCATAAAGCACTTTTATAATCCTCCACCCGAACCAAATGAATCAAGTTCTGCTTCTGTTACAGTAACATCTATTCTCATCCTTCTGCTTCCGCATACAAATAAAGCTTCACCTTGATTATACTTCTTTATACTTTCTTTTTCTTGCTCATTTAAATCTATTAATTTCGCAAGATCTTCAGCTCCTTGCTTTTTAAGTCCCATAACTAAATAATATGATGCATTATCAAATATTGCTTTACCTTGTGTTATAACTTCAGGAGCAGCAAAATCACTAGGTTGTTGTGTAATAATTAAAGTACCACTATTATATTTTCTTGCACGACGCTGAATCTGCGCTAAAAAGTCAGCTCCTATTGTATTATTTCCCGATAGTAATATGTGAGCTTCATCAACCATAAGTACTGTATTAGTAGTTCTATCCAAACAGTGACTCCATGCATATTTTAATATATTAAAGAATAATGCATTTCTTATATTTTCTTCTGCGTTCATTAAGTCTCTTATATTAAAAACTATAAATTTAGTTGTGGGTCTTATAGTTGTGTGATTATCAAAATAGAATTTTAATTCTTTAACTAATGGTCTTACTTTTAATTCTAATCTTTCTAATATATCTTTTTCATGAGTTGATTGATCACCATAAGCTTCTATTCTCCTTATTAAAGTCTCATAAAGGTCTGAGAAAGTTGGATATTGTTCAGATGACAAATGAGAAAAATCAGTGTCAAATGATATACCAAATCTTTGATATGTAAGCTGTGCCATTTCACTAAACATAGTAAGTACATCTTCAGTTATAGTAGGATCATAATATTTCATGAAAGCTTTTAGAAATTGCAAAGTTTTTGTTAAAACTGTATATCCTAATCCATCTCGTATTTCATCTTCATCAGCTTCTATAATTACTTCTAGTGGATTAATCATACCAAACTGACCGCCTTTACCTAAATCAATAAAGTCTCCCCCCATACGAGATGCCATTTCTTCTAGTTCTCCTTCTGGATCTATAACAACTATTTTATAATCATTTCTTATATAATTTCTTACTAATAGTTTAGCTGCTGTTGATTTACCACTACCTGTAGTACCTAAAATAATCATATTAGCAGTATTTCTATTATGTTCCTTTCTTATTTGATATAAAAATTGATTAAATAAAACAACTCCTCCAGAAAAATCTGTACCTAAAAGGCAAGACATTCCAGGATCTTTTAAACTATCAAAGACAAAAGGATACATAGCTGCTATTGTAGGAGAAGTAATAGGAGTTCCTATTTGCTCTTCTATATCTTGTTTAGGGAAAATTGGAATAATAGACTTTAATACTTTTCTTTGCTCAAACATTAAAGGAATAGCCTTTAATTCCATTGATTCTAAATAATTTTTAACCTGCATCTTTTTATTATCCAAAGCTTCCTTAGTTGGAGCAGTTATAACAATATGCATTTGAAAGTCAAATATTCTTGATTGATTTGATGTAATCATTTGAATAAAATCATTTAATGAATCATAATCTTGTCTATATTGTTCTTGCATAGTCTTATCGTTTTCTTTTTCATAATTAGATTTAATTTCTGCTAACTGTTTATTAAGCATTTTAGCCATAATAGAAAATGGAAGAGGTATTTGCTTAATTACAACTTTAACACCAGAATCATTAGATATACCTGCTAAAAAACCAGGTGATATCCATCTAGGATATGATACAACTGTTAATATTGTACACCAATTACCACTAATCATAAATTCAGATGGCCTACTAAAATCTAAACCCTTAGGCGCTAATTCCTTTTTTATATTCATAATACTCATTATGCTAACACCGTCCCAAATTCAGTTTTTTCCCCACCATTTAAAAAGTTATCTAATATACTTCTTAAATCTTCATTATTAGCTTGCCCTGATGTCATACCAGCATTAGCAAGTCCATTAATTATAAGTCTAATTTTCTTTTGCACCATTTCTACGTTTTTTTCTTTAAATAATATATAAAACTCTATATCAGACACATCATCACTAAACTGTTTAGCTTTATTTAAATCTTGATTAATTAGCTTTCTGATAACCGGACTTGCAGCTTTATTATACATCATTTGAAGCTCTGCTACATAAACAGATATATCAACAGGCCTATCAGTCATTACTGTCCAAAATTCAAAATCAATAGTATTATATAAGTCTTTTAAACTATCAATAACATTAAATTGATCATTATCTTCCATTATAAATATATTCTTAGGTATTATTTTAACACCTGCAACTTTATATCCATTATCAAGTTCAATCATATTATTAACAATTGCTTTTATTGGAACAAAACTTTCAGTAGTACTAGCCTTTATACTCATCTTTACAACACCAACCTTTCCATACATATTGCCTTTCATCTACAAAATAAAACCTATATATGTTTTGTAAAACACATAACATATTATGATAATTAGCAAACGGAATAACTAGAAAAGAGCAAACTGCAAGTGGTAATAAAACTAATATAGCAGAAAGCAAAGTACTAGGATTAAATATTAAAAACAAAATAATAGTTATACTAGCTCCCGTTATAGCTATTGCTAAATCTATAGGTCTAAACATATTAAATATTAACTGTCCTCTTTTTGAATTAGCAGCAATTAAATATTGATTCATTTATATCATCCCCTTTTTATTTTTTATCATCTTTAGATGCTTTATTCTTATCACGTTTATCTCTTGCTTTATCCGCTTTTTCACTTAATATTTGAGTAATTTCTTGCATATTTATTAAAGTAGTAGGATCTGTTCCTGGTATATGTTTTACACCATTAATTTTAACTTCATAAGGTTTTTCTTTTTCACTAGTTCTTGTATTTCCATCAAACTTATAACTTTCAGCATTCTTAAATTTATCCTCATAATTTTTTATCTCTTTATTTAGTACATCAAGTTGTTTTTTAGAGTTTTCACAATTTATTTTCATTGTTTCAATGCCTGCATCTTTTTCCATTTTATCAATAGTGATTTTAGCACTATCATATGCATTTTTGTATGTTTTAATATTAGTATTTGAAGTATTTATGTCATTTTCTGCAGCTTTAATTGACAAATTATAATTATGCAATCTCTTTTGTTCTTCAGCAGTTAAATTGGCATAAGGCAGTGATGATAATTGAGTATAATCAGGATTATTTTTAATGCTTAAAATTGTCTTTCCAGCATCATCCCTTTTTCTAATATTTTTCTCATAAAAATCAACTACACTTACTGCAGAAGAATACTCTTTTTTATTCAACAATTTTGTTTGTTCTTCTTTATATGCCCTAACTTCTGATGTATATGTATTAGATATTTCACTTCTTTGTTCAATATATTTTTGAAAGTTTGCAACATCTTTACTAACATTTTCAGCAACCAACGCTTTAGCTGCTAATCTACCTGAATATGTCATTTGAGATGCACCATATTCTGAAACAGAATTAGCTATTACTTTTCCTTTTGTATCAACTACTTGGCCACTAGAATTTATATTAAGACTTCCGTTAGAAGCAGCAATTAAATTATTTCCGTGTGCTAAATATGCAGCTTCTTCTGATATAGGATTATCCCATGATTCATTCATTTCTTTAGGGCCAACAGGAACAAGATTTACATCTTTTCCTTTTCTGTCAACTGTTCCCCTAGAATTATCACTATTGATTATTGCATTTTGATAATTTTCTCTAGCTTCATTTGCTTCTTTAACTTTTTTTATTACTTTTGCTTTTTCTTCAGGATTATTTAATCTATTGTTTTTTTCATCTAATTTGGTCTGTTGCTTTTCTTTCCAACTTTTTGCATCAGCATTTACATTTAATCTGCCACTACTAAATCCTGCTTTTGCATCATTAAAAAATCCATTTGAGTCTTTTCCAAAGTTTTCTGCTCTTGTTTTTGCTTTTGCAGCTTTCCATGCATCAGAGTAACGTTTTTTTTGATAATTCGGATCATTAATTTTTTTTCGATTCTCTCTATGAGTTTCAAAAACAGATCCTGCAGCTGCACCAATTTCTTGCGCTCTATGTCCTACAAAGTTTTTCCCCTTTTTCTTAGCAAAACTAGTAGCAGATTCCTTTGCTTTTCCTATTGCACCCCCAACTAATGCAGCGCCTGCTAACTTTTTACCAATTCCAATTCCACTAAGTCCAGTATTTTCACTACTAATACCAATAAGATTGCTAAGCCAAGTTGGTAATTGTTTTACAAATATTAAGAATCCAAATAAAATAACTAACTTTCCTATACCACCGACACTAATACCACTAGTATCCCATAACATTAATATCTTAGTACACAAAAGCAATAATGATATTGCAGCAATTCTTATAAATAAGCTTGCATAACTTGTTCCAACAGCTTTTAACCATTTATTAAAAGGTCCTGACTTCATAGACTTAGGATCAATTATAGTAGCTATAAAAAGAGGTGATAGCATTTCAAGAAGAGCAAGTTCAATTGTTCTTTTTGCAACATCAAATGTAAATGAAAATATAATATATGTCATAACCCATCCAACAACTGTAAGAACTAATGGCTTATAATTATATACATATACTTTATCTTGTTTGACTCCATTATAGATAGCCAATTGCGTCCATGACACTTTACCATTACTGTTTACACAGTCAGTTTGAGTTGGTTTATTTTTACCACTTAAATCTCTAAGACAATTAATTGCTTTTTTACAATCATCATTACAAGTACTTACTGGTTCTAAATCAGTTGGATCTGCAAATTGTTCATTAGGTGTTATAACTCCCGTAATAGCTATTTTTTGCATTTCTTGTCCTAAACTAAGCTTACTAGTATCAGAAGAAACGTCTATAAATAATCTTTCAATATATTGATTTTTAACAATAGCTTCAGAAATATCCCTAGATTTATCAAATAATATTGGAGTAAAAACTAATAAAACTAACATAATAACCATATTTACAAATATTTTGCTTAAACCAGTTTCAGATTTAAATAATGCATCTGGACTTATAATAGAGTTAACTAAAAATACGGCAATTCTAAAAAAAGCAAATATACCAACTATAACATACATATTTTTTGCAATTGCTCCAATTACAGTATCAGTTATTATTTCTTGTGAAGCAATATTATAAAATAGGTCATAAACATTATCAATCAATGAAAAAGCAATCGTATCTAGCCATAAAGCAGCAGATCTTAAACTTTCAGTTATATCAAACAAAATATACATATATTCACTTCCTTTCATTACATGCAAAGTTTAAGACCAATCCAACCAAATATAGTCCTTAATATAAATGCTAATAAAAGCAATATAACAAATGCTAATGTCCTTTTTAATGCATCACCTGATGACTTTTTAATTTTTTCAGCATCAGATGAAACTATTGCCTTAAAAAAATCAATTATAGTCATAAAAATAAGTAATGCAGGAGCTAAGGTTAGTAATACCTGATATACTGTTTTAAACGCTTTCTTCAAATCATCATCACAAAAAGTTTTACTAACATCAGAAACCCCAACATTATCCAGATATTTATCAGTTGTAGTTGTTGTATCAAATTTTTCACCTATATCAGCACCAATGGGTTCTTTAAGTATAAATAAACTATTATTTTTTACATTATTTAAATCAAATGCTCTAACATTATTTGGCACTATAATAAATAAACTAATTAAAAATAACATTATCATTATAAATTTCTTTTTCATAAATACTCCTTTATTTTATATCATCAATATAATGATAACATTTTTTTTAACAAAAAAAAAGCATTAATTTATGCTTTTTATTTAACATTCTTATATGAATCACCTAAAGATGGCAACCCTGGAGATGAATCTTTATAGCAACCACCAAATTCACCTATAGTTCCGCCTAGCAAACTCATAATTGCAAATACAAGCCAAGGTAATAAAAACACAATTACTGCAGATAAAACTTTTTTAAACAATAATGTTTGTTTTTTCTTAATTTCATCATCTTTTCCTGAAACTATAGATTTAAATAAATCAATAGTACCAAATAAAATTAATGCAACTGGCACCGCATATTGAAGTACAACTATTACAAGCTTAAATACAGCCATAAATTGAGTTAAATCAGCTTCTCCTACTACACATGCATCAACTAAAAAATACATATTAATTCCTCCTATTCTTCTTAAATATATCTCTATCCTATAATATTTTTTTTAGTTTGTCAATTACTTGATTACGAAAGGTTCTTTTTCGCTTCCGTTTCCTTCTTTTATTAATACATTTCCTGTTATATAAATTACCGGATTAATCTTTTTAGAACTAGAAGCTCTTGAAACATCAATTTCTTCATTAAAATATAATACTTCATATGTGTTTTCTTCTACAGCATTTAAAAGCCAAGTATTTATATATTCATTAGATAAATAATTATAATTACTACATTCACGACTTGATAAAGTTTTACACATATTACTTAAACTAGCTTTTTGATAGTCAGTTGGATTAAGAAGTCCTACTTTTTCTTCCTTTTTAGTAACAGAGCATTCTTTATCATAACTAAATTCATCTGTTAAATTGTATTTTCCAACACATAAATCTTTGGATACAATTTTTATTTTATTTTCATTAGTAAAGTTTGTTTCATAATATTCTTTTAAACTTTTTCTTATATCAGTATGTAAATAATCACTTGTTATTCCAGAATCTGATTTTTTCTCAGAATTATAAGCACTATCCCAAGTATAAGATTCATTTGTTCTTGTACTTAAAACAAGCTTTATATCTCCACTTTTATCTATTTTTATTATTCTCCATAATTGTTCATTAAATGAAACATAATTATTTACAATATCTCCTTTATATACATATTCACCATCCATATTATATACACCATTACCATACTCATCTAAATTAGATTCTTTTATTAAATCAACTAGTTTTTTTGTCTCATAATTATCACACTCTAAATATGGTATATAAGCATATTCACCATCAACTTTAGTTACTTCTACATATCCACCACAAGTATTATTTTTATTAGAAGGTGATTTTATTTCTTTTAAAAGTTCGGCTTCAATTAAAGTTGAAGTACTAACCTTTATAGAAGAAGATTCTTCTTTAGGTAACTTATCATTTCTTGTTTCATAATATTTTTTAGCTGCTATTATCATTTTTTCTTCTATTTGCTCATAACTAGAATACCCCCCTCTATTATTACCACATGATCCAATAACTACTAATATTATTATTAAAATAATTGTACCAGCAAGTATATAATATATTTTATCCCTTAAATATTCTATAATATTATTCATACCTTCACTCTCCCATTAAATTAATTATAACTTATTTACACATAAAAAGTAAATAAATTATGAAATATACTTTTAAAAAAACATAATAAGTGTTAAAATTGCTATAGGTGATTTATATGAAAAAGATATTAAAATGTATAATAACCATATTTATACTAACTATTATTTTAACTGGATGTTCTTCTAAAGATGATCATATTATAGATATTAGTTTTAATGAATTTAAAGAAAAAATGGATAATAAAGATACTTTTGCTCTTTATATTGGTAATGAAAACTGTTCACACTGCCTATCTTACCTACCTACTTTAAAAAGTGTTTTAGATAGTTATGATATTACTATTTATCATTTAGATAATAGTAAATTAACCGATGAAGAAGATTCATTATTTAAAAATTACGCTAGTATATCTGGAACTCCAACAGTTATATTTATAACTAACGGAGAAGAAGAAACAACATTAAACAGAATAGTTGGAGAAGCATCTTTTGATGCTACTAAAGAAAGATTCAAAACAAATGGTTATATAAAGTAGAAATTTTAAAATTTCTACTTTTTTAACAAGAAAAACAAAAAATAAATTTTTCGTTTATAAATCCCTAACGGGATTTTTT